>RFIR01000583.1 GCA_003695135.1 Alphaproteobacteria bacterium
ATCCTCAATCGCGACATCGACAGCTATCCGATCCTGCGCCGGGCGGCGCGGGCGGCGGGCGCGCGCATCCTGCGTTTCGGCGCCGGCGGCCGGCCCGATTTTCGGCTGACCGAGGCGCGGCTTGGAGAGGGCGGCACCGTCGTATCGGCCCGCATCGGTGGGCAGAGGCTGATCTTCAAGCTCGGCGCACCGGGCCGGCACCTGGCACTCAATGCGCTGGCGGCCCTCGCCGCCGCATCCGCGGCCGGTGCCGATCTCGCCCGCGCGGCGGTGGCGCTGGCCGGCTGGCACGCCCCGCCCGGGCGCGGCGCGCGGCTGCGCATCGGACTGGGCGCGGGCGAGATCGACGGCCACATCACCCTGATCGACGAGAGCTACAACGCCAACCCGGCCTCGCTCGGCGCGGCGCTGGAGGTGCTGGCTGCTACCCGTCCGCAGGACGATGTCGGGCGCGTGGCGCGCGGCCGGCGCATCGCGGTGCTGGGCGACATGCTGGAGCTGGGCGCGGAGGAGGAGGAGGCCCATCGCCGCCTCGCCGAACACCCCGCCCTGCGCGCCGTCGACCGGATCCATTGCGCCGGTCCGCTGATGAAGGCGCTGCATGCTGCGTTGCCCTCTTGCCAGCGCGGCGAGTGGTTTCCCGCCTCCGAGGCCCTTGCCGCCCGCCTGCCGCGGCTGATAGATGCGGGCGACGTGATCATGGTGAAGGGATCCCTCGGGTCCCGCATGGGCCGGGTGGTCGACGCGCTGCGCGCGCTGGGACCGGTCAGCCCGGAGCCGCCCGAGGAGGGCTGAATGCTGCATTTCCTGCTGACCCCCCTGTCGGAGGGGGGCGGCTTCTTCAATCTCTTCAACTACATCACCTTCCGGGCCGGCGGCGCCTTCTTCACCGCGCTGATCTTCGGCTTCGTCTTCGGCCGGCCGATCATCGACATGTTGCGCCGCCATCAGAAGAAGGGCCAGCCGATCCGCGACGACGGCCCCGAATCGCATCTGCTGACAAAGTCGGGAACGCCGACCATGGGCGGGGTGCTGGTGCTGGGGGCGGTGATCGTCTCGACCCTGCTCTGGGGCCGGTGGGACAACGGCTATGTCTGGATGGTCCTGTTCGTGACCGTCTGTTTCGGGATGATCGGCTTTGCCGACGACTTCCTGAAGGTTGCGAAATACAACACCAGGGGCATCTCGGGCCGGCTGAGGCTGGGCGCCGGTTTCGTGGTGGCGTTCGCGGCCGCGATCTGGGCGATGCAGCTGCAGCCCCCGGCGCTGTCGGGCCAGCTCGCCTTTCCGGTGTTCAAGGATCTGCTGCTGGACCTGTCATGGGGCTTCGTGCCCTTTGCCATGCTGGTGATCGTCGGCGCGGCCAATGCGGTCAACCTTACCGACGGGCTCGACGGGCTCGCCATCATGCCGGTGATGATCGCTGCCGGCACGCTGGGCGCCATCGCCTATGCGGTGGGTCGGGTCGATTTCTCCACCTATCTCGATGTGCATTACGTGCCCGGCACCGGCGAGATCGCCATCTTCTCCGCCGCGCTGATCGGCGGCGGGCTGGGGTTTCTGTGGTACAACGCCCCGCCGGCGGCGGTGTTCATGGGCGATACCGGCAGCCTGGCGCTTGGCGGCGCGCTGGGCGCCATCGCGGTGGCGACCAAGCACGAGATCGTGCTGGCCATCGTCGGCGGCCTGTTCGTGGTCGAGGCGCTGTCGGTCATCATCCAGGTGCTGTGGTACAAGCGCACCGGGCGGCGGGTGTTCCTGATGGCGCCGATCCACCACCATTTCGAAAAGCGCGGCTGGGCCGAGCCGCAGATCGTGATCCGCTTCTGGATCATCTCGCTGATCCTCGCGCTGATCGGTCTGGCCACGCTGAAGGTGCGCTGATGCGCGCGCCGTCGCGGCGGCAGGCGGGCGGAGAATGGCCATGATCCCGGTTCGCGGATATGATGGCCGTCGCGTCGCCGTGCTCGGCCTCGGCCGCAGCGGGCTGAGCGCGGCGGCCGCCCTGCGCGCGGGCGGGGCGCATCCCGTCTGCTGGGACGATGCCGAGGCGCCGCGCCAGGCCGCCGCCGATGCCGGTCACGATCTGGCCGATCTGACCCGCCCCGGCACCTTCGAGGGTATCGCCGCGCTGATCCTCTCGCCGGGCATCCCCCATCTCTATCCTGCCCCGCATCCCGTGGTCGTCGCGGCGCAGGAGGCCGGGGCGGTGATCGACAACGATATCGGCCTCTTCTTCCGCTCCTTCGCCACGCCCGACTGGCAGAATTTCGGGAAAACCCCGCGCATCGTCTGCGTCACCGGCTCCAACGGCAAGTCGACCACCACCGCGCTGATCCATCACATCCTGACCGGGGCCGGTCAGCCCACGCAGATGGGCGGCAATATCGGCCGCGGCGTGCTCGATCTCGATCCCGCGCAGGACGGCGAGACGGTGGTGCTGGAGCTGTCCTCCTACCAGACCGAACTGGCCCGCGCGCTGGCGCCCGACATTGCCGTCTTCCTCAATCTTTCGGACGATCATCTCGACCGCCATGGCGGGCGCGGCGGCTATTTCGCCGCCAAGCGGCGGCTGTTTGCCGAGGGCGGGCCGGAACGCGCGGTGATCGGCATCGACGAGGCGGAGGGGCGGTTTCTCGCCGCCCAGCTGCGCGAGGAACACGAAAGTGGCGATCCGGTGATCCGCATCTCGGTCACCCGGCGGCTGCGGCAGGCGGGCTGGTCGGTCTTTGCCCGCAAGGGGCATCTGGCCGAATACCGCCGCGGGCGGCAGATCGCCAGCATCGACCTGCGCGAGCTTGCCAACCTGCCAGGCGCGCATAACCATCAGAACGCCTGCGCCGCCTTCGCCGTGGCCCGCGCGCTGGGGCTGGGGCCGCGGGCGATCGAGGCCGGTCTGCGCAGCTTTCCCGGCCTTGCCCATCGCTGCCGGCTGGTGGCCGAGCGCGACGGCGTGCGCTACGTCAATGACAGCAAGGCGACCAACTCGGACGCGGCGGAAAAGGCGCTGATGGCCTTTGAAAGGATACGCTGGATCGCCGGCGGCCGGCCCAAGGAAGGCGGCATCGAGCCGCTGCGCCCGCTGTTCGGACGCATCGCAAAGGCCTATCTGATCGGCGAGGCAGCGGAGGGATTTGCCGCCACCCTCGGGGAAACACCGCATGAGGTCTCGGGCACGCTGGAGGCAGCCGTTACCGCCGCCATGGCCGAGGCCCAACCCGGCGAGACCGTGCTGCTCTCGCCCGCCTGCGCCAGCTTCGACCAGTTTTCGAGCTTCGAGGAACGCGGCGAGGCATTCGAGCGGCAGGTGCGGGAGGGGCTGACACGGCAGCGATAAAAGCTGCGTTTGCCACTTATACGGCAATGCTGCAATCATCCCGCCCGGGCGTCAGCCCGGGCAGCGCCCGCCCGCGCCACGGGTGGGCCAACCCGGTTGACGGCGACATGCTAAAAACTGCTCTCGAGAGACCCCTGCAAAACTCCGCTGGCCAGACCCGGGCGTTGCGCTCGGGCGCCGCGAAATGCGGCGCCGGTCATGTCGTGGTTGTTTTCACTGTTGATTGTCAAATATTGATTGGGGAATTATTTTCTAATTACTTTATGCGCGCGCGATCATGATGACCGGAAACCGGACCGATTCAGCAGTTTGCATTCATGCCGGAGTTTTGCAGAGGTCTCAAATAGATGAAAATCATGTGTAATCACCGCCGGCGCCGCATTTTGCGGCGCTCCGGCGCAACGCCCGGATCTGGACAGCTTGATTGACCGCGCCTCGACCAGCCGGTCGCCGGCGTGAACCGCGGTTTTGCCTGCCCGGAAAGAAGGGCCGGCGCCCGGCCTTTTCCGGTCCGAGCGCTTCAGTGCCGCGTCGAGCTCGGGGGCGGAACAGCTCGAATCCTGCCGCCGCTGCCAACCGCTCCGGCGGATCGCCGGCCATGGACAAGGCCGCAGAGCGAGAGGTTTGTCGGCATGTCCGGGCGGATGCCCGGAATGCACGGGGTCTTGCAGGGATCTCGGGAAACCATCGCTAACGTCACCACCGCCGCGATTTGCGGCGGCCCGATCAAATCGCCGCCGCCGACCCGTTTCCCTTCGTGAACCCGACGATCCCTAGCCGTGATTGTGCACGACGGTCTTGAGGCGGGTGAATTCTTCCAGCGCCGCAAATCCCTTCTCGCGGCCGTGACCCGACCGGCCCACCCCGCCGAAGGGCAGCTCGATGCCGCCGCCGGCGCCATAGCCGTTGATGAAGACCTGCCCCACGCGCACCCGCTTGGCCATGCGCATCTGCCGCCCGCCATCGCGGGTCCAGACCGCGGCGACGAGGCCGTAGGGCGTGCCATTGGCCAGCCGCACCGCGTCTTCCTCATCCTCGAAGGGCATGCAGGCGAGCACCGGGCCGAAGACTTCCTCGCAGGTGACCGGATCGCCGGGGGGCAGGTCCGATAGCAGCGCCGGTGCGACGTAGAAGCCGCCCTCCGGCGCCTCGGGAGAGATGCGCCCGGTGGCGACGATGCGCGCGCCGGTGCGGTTCAGATAGCCCTCGACGCGGGCCTTCTGTCCGGCCGAGATCAGCGCGCCGAGATCGCGATCCTCCTCCCAGCCGCCGGCGGTGAGGGTGGCGAAGCGTTCGGCCAGCCGGTCCACCACCTCGTCGAAGATCGAAGCCTCGATCAGCGCCCGCGAGCCGGCCGAGCAGGTCTGGCCGCCATTCTGCACGATGGCCGCGCAGAGGACCGGCAACGCCGCGTCGAGATCGGCATCGGCAAAGACGATCTGGGGCGACTTGCCGCCCAGCTCCAGCGTGCAGCCGATATGGTTGCGCGCCGCCGCCGCCTGCACCAGCGTGCCGGTCTCCGGCGAACCGGTGAAGGAGAGAAAGTCGATGCCGGGATGGGCGGCGAGCGCGGCACCCGCCTCCTCGCCCAGCCCGGTGACGAGGTTGATCGCGCCTTCGGGAAA
>RFIR01000584.1 GCA_003695135.1 Alphaproteobacteria bacterium
GCCCCTGCCTCGCGCCGCCCCTTCCCGATCGGGCCGATGATCGCAATCGCCGGGCCCTTTTCGCGCCCCTCGACACCCCCGGTTTCGAAAGCTTCGGGCATTCTTGCCAGACGGGTCGGTCGAAGGGACGGCTCGTATCAATCGATATTTATCAAACAGCTGAAAATCATGGATAATCGCCGCCGGCCCCGCATTTCGTGGCGGCCGCAAGGAACATACGGCGCTGCCCGGTGGCGTTTCGCAGCGGGCAAGCGGGAACTGTGTCAAGGAATACGTACCGCATTCCGTCCGGGCACGATGTGCTCCGGCACCAATATCCCGGCGTCAGCCGCTGTGCAGGAAATGCATCACATCGCCGTCCTGCACCACATAGCCCCTGCCTTCGAGCCGCATCTTTCCCGCCTCGCGCGCGCCGGCTTCGCCGCCAAAGGCAACGTAATCGTCACAGGAGATGGTCTCGGCGCGGATGAAGCCGCGTTCGAAATCGCCATGGATCACACCGGCGGCCTGCGGCGCCAGCGTGCCCTTCGGCACCGTCCAGGCCCGGGTTTCCTTCGGCCCGGCGGTGAAGAAGGTGATCAGGCCCAGAAGCTGGTAGCCGGCGCGGATCAGCCGGTCGAGCCCCGGCTCGGCGAGCCCGAGATCGGCGAGGAACTCGGCCCGTTCCTCGTCCTCGAGCAGGGCGATCTCGGCCTCGATCGCCGCCGAGATCACCACCACCCCCGCACCCTGCGCGGCAGCCATCTCGGCCACGCGGGTGGAATGGGCGTTGCCGGTGGCCGCGGCGGTCTCGTCGACATTGCAGACATAGAGCACGGGCTTGGTGGTCAGAAGCTGCAGCCGGGCGAGGGCCGGGCGATCTTCCTCCGCGATTGCGGCGAGACGCGCCGGTCGCCCCTCCTCCAGCACCGCCCGCGCCGCCTCGAGAAGCCGCGCCTGCGCCGCCGCCTCCTTGTCGCCGCCCTTGATCTTGCGCGCGAGGTTCTGCATCCGGCGCTCGATCGACTCCAGATCCGCCAGCATCAGCTCGGTCTCCACCGTCTGGGCATCGGCCACCGGATCGACCCGGCCCTCCACATGGGTGACATCGCCGCCCTCGAAGCAGCGCAGCACATGGGCGATGGCGTCTACCTCGCGGATGTTGGCCAGGAACTGGTTGCCCAGCCCCTCGCCCTTCGAGGCGCCGCGCACCAGACCGGCAATGTCGACGAAGCTGAGCCGGGTGGGGATGATCTCCTTCGAGCCGGCGATGCGGGCCAGCCGCTCAAGCCGCGGATCGGGCACCGCCACCTCGCCGATATTGGGCTCGATGGTGCAGAAGGGAAAGTTGGCCGCCTGCGCCGCGGCGGTGCGGGTCAGCGCGTTGAAAAGCGTGGACTTGCCCACATTGGGCAGCCCGACAATGCCGCATCTGAACCCCATCGAACCCTCCGCAACCGGCCCGGGCGGTGTCTAGTGGATTGATTCCACCATCTGCAACCCTGCCGCCGGGTGAACCGGGAACAATGCGGGTGGCGCCCGAGCATGGGAGGGCGCGGCAACCCGGCCGGTTCGGCCCGGCGTTTCTGTCATGCCTGCCGGCCAAGCCCTTGATCAGACGTGTCAATGCGCCCTCCCGGGGGGAGGGTCGGGCGCCGCCCGGCTGTGCCGGGCGAGGCGGGTGTGGGCGTCATATCCTCTTCTCGATCCAGCTTGCAGGGTGGACCAGCCCGCAATGTCAGCGTCAATCCGGCAGGGGCGGCGGGCCGGTCAAGCCCCCGCCGCGGCCGGGACACAGCCGATTCGGGTCGTGACAAGCCGGCAGGCGCGTGACATCAAATGACGGGTTGGCGGCGGGCTGCACGCCACGGGAATGCGGCCCGATCCCGGAGGGTGGTTCATGCTTTCATCGCAGCAACTGGCGGATTTCGAACGCGAAGGCTATCTGGTGGTCGAGGACGCGCTCGACCGGGCGGTCATCGACGCGCTCTACGAGGAATACGGCGCCCTGCTGGACGGTCTCTATGCCGGCTGGGAGTCGGAGGGCCGCGTGCTCCCCGGCGCCGGGCTCGATTTCTGGGGCAAGCTGTCGGCGGCCTATGCGGCGGGATGCGACTGGTTCCAGCCCATGGATATCTCGCTGCCCGGCGGCGAGATCGCGCCCGACACGCCGATGCATTTCGGCCCGGCCGCATTCGCCATGATCACCCATCCGCCGCTGCTCGACATCGTCGAAAGCCTGATCGGACCCGAGATCACCTCCAACCCCATCCAGCACATCCGCATCAAGCCGCCGCAGGTGGAGGTGCGCGCGGACGAGACCCGCGCCCATGTCAGCCTGACCGACTGGCATCAGGATCAGGGTGTGACCCTGCCCGAGGCCGACCGCACCGAGATGATCACGGTGTGGCTGGCGATCACCGATGTCGACGCAGACTGCGCGCCGCTGCAGGTGATCCCGCGCCGGCACCGTTCGGGGCTGGTGGAACATTGCGGCTGGGTGCAGACCGGCATCCCGCAGAAACTGATCCCGGTGGAGGAGGCGATCCCGCTGCCCTGCCGGGCCGGTTCGGCGGTGATCTTCCATCCGCTGACGCCCCACGCCTCGCTGCCCAACCGCTCCGACCGCTTCCGCTGGTCCTTCGACATCCGCTACAACCGCACCGGCCAGCCCACAGGGCGCAGCCATTTCCCAAGCTTCGTCGCCCGCTCGCGCCGCGATCCGGCCTCGGTGCTGACCGACTGGCGCGAATGGCGCGCGATGTGGGAGGCGGCCCGCGCGCGGCTCTCCGGCCAGCCGCACATCCCCATTCACCGCTGGGACACATCCAGCCCCGTCTGCGCGTGAGGAGCCACATGGCCGATACCGTCCGCCTCGACCCCGCCGACAATGTCGTCACCGCCATCCGCCCGCTGGAGATCGGGCAGGAGGGCGCGACCCAGCTCGTCCCGCGCGGGCACAAGATGGCCACGCGGCCGATCGCGCGCGGCGAAAAGGTGCTGAAATACGCCCAGCTCATCGGCTATGCGGCCGAGGACATCCCCGCCGGCGCGCATGTGCACACCCACAATCTGGAATTCCGCAATGTCGAGGCCGCCTACGAGTTCGGCACCGATCTGCGCCCCGTGACGCCCGCGGCCACGCCCGATACCTTCATGGGCTATCGCCGAGCGAGTGGCCGGGTCGGCACGCGAAATTACATCGGCGTGGTCACCTCGGTGAACTGCTCGGCCACCGCCGCGCACATGATCGCGGCGCATTTCACCCCCGAACGGCTTGCCGCCTATCCCAATGTCGACGGGGTGGTCGCCTTCGTGCATGGCACCGGCTGCGGCATGGCCGGCTCGGGCGAGGGTTTCGAGGCACTGCAGCGGGTGATGTGGGGCTATGCGAAGCATCCCAACCATGCCGGGGTGCTGATGGTGGGTCTGGGCTGCGAGATGAACCAGATCGACTGGCTGCTGGAAGCCTACGGGCTGGAACGCGGCCCGACCTTCCAGACCATGAACATTCAGGATGTGGCCGGGCTGCGCCGCACCGTCGCGGCGGGCATCGAGAAGGTCGAGGCCATGCTGCCCATCGCCAACGCGGCAAGGCGCGAGCCCTGCCCGGCCTCCGAACTGATGGTCGCGCTGCAATGCGGCGGTTCCGATGCCTGGTCCGGGATCACCGCCAACCCCGCGCTCGGCCATGCCTGCGACCTGCTGGTCGCGCAGGGCGGCACCGGGGTGCTGGCCGAGACGCCGGAGATCTATGGCGCCGAGCACCTGCTGACACGCCGCGCGGTCAGCCGCGATGTCGGCGAGAAACTGGTCGGCCTGATCCGCTGGTGGGAGGATTACACCGCCCGCAACAAGAGCTCGATGGACAACAACCCCAGCCCCGGCAACAAGAAGGGCGGGCTGACCACCATTCTGGAAAAGTCGCTGGGCGCGGCGGCCAAGGGCGGCACCACGCCGCTGACCGGGGTCTACAAATATGCCGAGCCGGTGCGCGAGAGAGGCTTCACCTTCATGGACAGCCCCGGCTACGACCCGGCCTCGGTCACCGGGCAGATCGCCGGCGGCTGCAATCTGGTCGCCTTCACCACCGGGCGCGGCTCGGCCTTCGGCTCCAAGCCCGCACCGACGATCAAGATTGCCACCAACTCGGAGATGTATGGCCGGATGCGCGAGGACATGGACGTCAATGCCGGGGCGATCCTGACCGAAGGCAAGAGCGTCGAGGAGGTCGGCCGCGAGATCTACGGGCTGATGCTGCGCGTCGCCTCCGGCGAGGCATCGAAATCCGAGGCGCAGGGGCTTGGCGATTACGAATTCGTGCCCTGGCAGATCGGGGCGGTGATGTGAGCATGAATGGCCCGGTCCTGATCCTCCGCGCCGCCGAGCTCGCCGCCTCGGCCCATGCCGGGCAGCTGCGCAAGGGGCGCGGGCAGGTTCCCTACATCAACCACCCGCTGGCGGTGGCGCGGATCGTCTCGGGCTTTTCGCGGGATGCGGAGGTTCTGGCGGCATCCATCCTGCACGATGTGCTGGAAGACACGGACGTTTCCGAAAGCGAGCTCGCCGACAGCTTCGGGGCGCGGGTCACGGCGCTGGTGAAGGAGTTGACCGACGATCCCGCCTGGGCGGACCTGCCGCTGCCCGAGCGCAAGGCGAGGCAGGCCGAAAAGCTGGGCGGCACATCCGCCGAGGCGCGCATGGTCAAGATCGCCGATCAGCTGGCCAACATCCGCGATCTGACCGCCGAGCCGGAGATCTGGCCGCGCGGGCGGCACGAGGACTATCTTGCAGGTGCGCGGGCCATCGTTGCCGCCTGCCGCCCCGCCGCCCCCGAGCTTGCCCGGAAATTCGACGACAGCGCGGCACGATACGCGGCAGTCATTGCCGCGATGGCATAGGACATGTCGCAAGCTATACGATCCCCCGATGCCTCCAACGCAAGGGCGTGCGACCGCCCGGGTGGGCGCGAATGCGCCCGCCTTGGGGCGGGCGGGCGCATGCCCGGTTTCGCTGCGCTCACCGGGCGGGTACAGGCGAAGGTGCACGAGATGCTGCAAGGCGGGCCGCTCCTATGTGAGCGGGGGCCCCCTTCCAGCCAAGAGGAAAGAACGATGAAAGCCACATTCGATTTCACCGGTGCGAAGGTCTTCGTCTTCGGCGGCACCTCCGGCATCAATCTCGGCATCGCGCACCGTTTCGCCGAATGCGGTGCCACGGTCGCGGTGGCCTCGCGCAAGCCCGACAAGGTCGATGCCGCCTGCGCCGCGCTGCGCGAGCATGGCGGCGTGGTGGCGGGTTACGCGCTCGATGTGCGCGACGCCGCAGCGGTGGAGGAGGCCGTCGCCGATTTCCACCGTACCCATGGCGAGATCGACGTGCTGATCTCCGGCGCGGCGGGCAACTTCCCCGCCCCGGCCGTCGGCATGAGCCCCAACGCCTTCAAGTCGGTGGTCGATATCGACCTTCTGGGTACCTATCACGTGATGCGGGCGGGGTTCTCGCGCATGCGGCAACCGGGTGGGTGCATGATCAATATCTCGGCCCCGCAGGCGCAGGTGCCGATGGTGATGCAGGCCCATGTCTGTGCGGCCAAGGCCGGGGTCGACCTGCTGACCCAGACCTGCGCGCTGGAATGGGGGCCGGTCGGCATCCGCGTCAATGCGGTGGTGCCGGGGCCGATCGCGGGCACCGAGGGCATGGCGCGGCTGGCGCCGACGCCGGAGATGCAGGCGCGCGTGGACCGCTCGGTGCCGCTGCGCCGGCAGGGCAGCCCGGCCGAGATCGGCGATGCCTGCCTGTTCCTCGCCTCCGACGCGGCCGCCTACATCTCCGGCGTGATCCTGCCCGTCGATGGCGGCTGGCTCGCGGGCGGCGTGCCGCTCGATCTGTCCGGCATCACCGGCTGATGCGCATCCTCGTCATCGGCGCCGGCGAGATGGGGCGGCGCCATGCCGGCCTGATCGCCGGCCATCCCGACTGCCGGCTGGCCGGCATCGTCGATCCGCGCGACGATGCCGCGCGCGGGCTGGACGCGCCGCAGTTTCGCGATCTCGACGCGGTGAGCGGCGGGGTGGATGCGGCGCTGATCGCCACGCCGAACGCTGCGCATTGCGCAGCCGTGATCGCCTGTCTCGACCGCGGCTGGCCGGTCCTGGTCGAGAAGCCGGTCACCGCCACGCTGGAGGAGGCCGAAGCGGTGAAGACGGCAGCGGCGAAATCCGGCCTGCCGGTGCTGGTCGGCCATCACCGCCGCTTTCACCCCTGCGTCGGTGCGGCGCGCAGCCTGATCGCCGCCGGGGTTCTGGGCCGGCTGGCTCTGGTGCAGTTCATCTGGGCGGTGCGCAAGCCCGATGGCTATTTCGCCGATCGCTGGCGGGTGCAGGCGGGCGGCGGGCCGGTGATGATCAACCTGATCCACGAGATCGACATGCTGCGCTA
>RFIR01000585.1 GCA_003695135.1 Alphaproteobacteria bacterium
AGCAGGAAGGCGATCAGGATGGTCAGATCGCCCGCCGACCAGCCATCGCCGGACAGGAGCCGCGCCACGCCGGCCAGCAGCATCGCCAGCGTGGCAAGGTTGAGCACGGCGACCAGCAGCCGCCGCCGGGCGAGCGCAGGGGCCGGCTGCAGGCCGGCGGGGGTGAGAGCGGCTCGCGTCATCGTGCGGCGCCCGGCTCTGGACGGGCCGGCGCGGCCTTGTATGCTGCACCGCGACAATGAGCGAGATCGACACACGCGCCCTGTGGTATGCCGGCCCCGGCCGGGCCGAGATCCGGCCATCGGCGCCCGGTTCGGGCGATGTGGTGGTCGAGACGCTGTACTCGGCGCTGTCGCGCGGGACCGAGCGGCTGGTCTTCGAGGGCCGGGTGCCCGAGAGCGAGCGGACGCGCATGCGCGCCCCGATGCAGGAGGGCGATTTCCCCTTTCCGGTCAAATACGGCTATGCCGCCGTCGGCCGGGTGATCGCAGGCCCCGAGGCGCTGCTCGGGCGTGTGGTGTTCTGTCTCCATCCCCATCAACGCGCCTTTGTCGTCCCTTCCACAGGTGTCGTTCCGGTCCCCGATGGCGTGCCCCCCCGGCGCGCCACCCTTGCCGCCAACATGGAAACCGCGCTCAACGCGATCTGGGACGCCGGCCTGGAACCGGGCCAGGACGTCGCCGTGATCGGTGCAGGGCTTCTTGGCTGCCTCGTGGCCCATCTCGCCCAAACCTACGCAGACTGCAACGTCACCCTTGCCGATATCCGCCCGCAAAGACGAGTCACGGCCGGTGAAATTGGCGTGAACTTCACGACCAAGCTGCCGGCAGGCGCGGGGTTTGCCACGGTGTTTCATACCTCGGCCAGCCCGGCCGGGCTTCAGGCAGGGCTCGATGCGCTCGGATTCGAGGGGCGGCTCGTCGAGTTGAGCTGGTATGGCGACCGGCCGGTGACGCTGCATCTGGGCGGGGCATTTCATTCGCAGCGGCTCTCGATCGTCTCCAGCCAGGTCGGGGCGGTGGCACCGTCGCGGCGCGGCAGGCTGAGCCATCGCGACCGGCTGGCCGAGGCGTTATCACTTTTGCGCGATGACCGTCTCGACGCCCTGATCACATCCGAGATAGAATTCGACCGGCTTGCGGACCGGATCGGGGAGGCGCTGGGCTCGCGGGCCGAGGGGATTGCGACAATCATCACCTACTGAACCGGCGTTGCCGGAGGATCGAGGGTATTCATGTATTCGGTCGAGGTCCGCGATCACATCATGATCGCGCATTCGTTGCCGGGCGCGGTGTTCGGCCCGGCGCAGAACATGCACGGCGCCACCTTCGTGGTGGATGTGGCGTTCTTTCGCGAGGCGCTGACCGAGCACAATTTCGTCGTCGATATCGGCCTTGCCCATTCGGTGCTGAAATCGGTGCTGGCGCCCCTGAACTTCGCCAATCTCGACGAGGTGTTTCCCGGCGAGATCACCACCACCGAATTCCTCTGCCGGCACATCTTCGACGAGGTGGCGGCGCGGCGCGACGAGCTGGGCGAGGGCGCCGAGGGTCTGAGCCGGCTGCGCGTGACGCTGCATGAAAGCCATGTCGCACGCGCGAGCTTCGAGGCCGCCCTTTGATCGACGCCGCGCTGGCGGTTCCGGGCGAGATCGACACCCCCACCGGCGGCTATGCCTATGCGCGCGCGCTGCTCGCCCACGGCCCGCAGGCGGGGCTGGCGCTGCGCCACGTCGCGCTGCCGGGCGGATTTCCCGTCCCGGATGCGGGCGAGCTTGAGCGTGCGGCCGCGCAACTCGGCGAGGTGACAACGCCGCTGATCGTGGACGGGCTGGCGCTGGGCGCCCTGCCCGACCATGTGCTGGATGCGATCCGCGCGCCGCTGATCGCGCTCTGCCACCACCCGCTGGGGCTGGAGACCGGGCTCGATGCCGAAACTGCCGCACGGCTGATCCGCAGCGAGCGCGCCGCCCTTGCCCGCGCGCGGGCGGTGATCGTGACCAGCCGGACCACTGCCGGGCAACTCGTGGCCGATTTCGGGGTGCCGGAGGGCAGGATCACCCTCGCCCCGCCGGGGCTCGATCCGGCCGAACCGGCCCCGCGCGGCAACGCGCCGCCGATGATCCTGTCGGTCGGTTCGCTGACGCCGCGCAAGGGCCATGACGTGCTGATCCGCGCGCTGGGCCATCTGGCGCCGATCCCGTGGCGCTGCGTCATCGCCGGGCCTGCGGATCGCGATCCGGCCTGGGCCGCGCGACTGGCAATACTGGTCCGGTCCCGCGGGCTGGAGGGTCGCGTCGAAATGGCCGGTGCGGTGACGGGGGCGGATTTAGACGGGCTTTACGCCCGGGCGGATATCTTCTGCCTGCCGTCACGTCACGAAGGCTATGGTATGGTGTTTGCCGAAGCGATGATGCGGGGCCTGCCCGTCATTGCCTGCCGCGCCGGCGCGGTCCCCGAGGTGGTGCCGCCCGCAGCCGGGTTGCTGGCGCCGGTCGATGACGATCTGGTTCTGGCCGAATTCCTGTCGCTCCTGCTCGCGAGCCCGGCCGTGGCCGCGCGCATGGCCGCGCAGGCGCGCCGCCACGCGCTCTCGCTGCCCGGATGGGAGGAGACCGCCCGCACCGTCGCCCGCACGGTCGCAGGCGTGGCGGCATGAGCGGCTTCAGCCCCGACTGGCTCGATCTGCGTGAGCCGGCCGATGCCCGCGCGCGCAGCCGCCTGCTGCTGGCCGAGCTGTTCGAGCACACGGGCATCGAGGGGCTGAGGATCACCGATCTGGGCTGCGGCACCGGGGCGACGGCGCGGGCGCTGACCGGTTATCTGCAGAAGGACTGCGAGTGGCTGCTGGTCGATCACGATCCGGCGCTGCTGGCCGCGGCCCAGCAGCGGCTCGAAGGCGAGATCCGCTTTCGCATCCGGCGTGCCGATCTGGCG
>RFIR01000586.1 GCA_003695135.1 Alphaproteobacteria bacterium
ATTCCCCAATCAATATTTAACAATCAACAGTGAAAATAATCACAACATGACCGGCGCCGCATTTCGCGGCGCCCGAGCGCAACGCCCGGGTCTGGCCGGCAGGGTTTTGCAGAGGCCTCTTTTAATGACTTTACGCGCGCAGTACATGTTGGCAGAAAACGCGTCTCGTCTGGGATGCCCCGTCGCGCCGGAGTTTCGCAGGGGTCTCTACCAATCAACATCGAAAACATTCACAGCATGTCCGGCGCCGCGTTTCGCCTCCGCCAGTGATCGCGGGTGGGGACCGGCACCCGGTGCAGGGCGCGCATTCATGGCGCGCCGTTGCAAGATCGCCCGCAGGAGCAGTCAGCCGCGCCCGGTCTCAATCCGCCGGCGCCGACGGAACCCTTCCCTCCAGCGTCTCCGGTACGGGCGCCTTGGCGGGCGCTGCGGCATCGAGGCTTGGCGGCGGCCGGCGAAACGGTCCGAAGGCGAGCCTTTCCTCCAGAAACACCCCCTCCGGGCCGAGGCGCAGATCGACGGCGCGCCGGTCCTCGCCGTCAAGCGCACGCGTGTAGGCCCGGGTGAAAGCGGCGGCGAAGACCTTTGCGCGGTGCTCCAGCAGCCCGATCTCGGCCAGCCGGTCGGTCAGCGTGTCGAGCCCGGTGAACTCGACATGCCCCTCGCCGACGGGAAAGGACGGCGTATCGCCGGGGGCGAGATTGGCCACGCGGCCTGTGGCGGTGAATTCCAGCCCCGCCGCCGATGCCGAGAATTCGCTCACGGTCAACCCGGGCGAGAGCAGCGGCAGCGCGTCCCAATCGACCTGCCCCGGCAATCGGCGCGGATCGCCGGCCCAGCGCAGCGGTCCCCGGGCCGCCAGTACCAGCCGCGCCGGATCGCGCGGCAGGCGCCGGTCCGGATCGATGTGCGCCCACAGCGCCTCGTCGAGCACCAGCGCCTGCATCTCGAACCGGACCGAGGCGTCGGAGAGCGCCGCAGCCGGTTCGACCGGCCCTGCCAGCCGCATGATCCCCTTTTCGGCGGCGATGCGGAAGGGCGGCAGACGCCCGCCGGGGTCCGACGGTTCGGCCGCAAGCGAGAAGCGCCCGGATTCGAACGAAACTTCCACCGCCAGCGGACGGTCTGCGATCCGCCGCGCGGCGATGCGGGGGCGCTCGACCTCGCCGCTCAACGACGCGAACGGCCCTCCGGCAAGATGGCGCAGATCGAGCCTGTCGGCCGTCACCTCGACGCCCTCGACCCCGCCGAGGCCGAGCCGGGCATCGAGCCGCAGCGCCGCGCTGGCAAGATCGAGCGACAGATCGGCGTGCCCCGTCCGGCTCAGTTCAAGCGTCAGCTTCTCGGGCAGATCGAGCCGGGCGCGCCGGCCGAGCAGGACCGAGACCCGGGCCCGCAGCCACGGCCCGGCGAAGTTCAGGACACCGCCGGCCTGCGGAAGGCGCAGGGCCGGCCGGGTCCATGTGACGCGATAGCCGAGGGGAAAGCCGCCGATCTCGCGGCGCTCGTATCCGATCTCGCCGCCGCGCGCGGCGATGCGCTGCTCGGCCGCGTCGAGCTGGCGTTCCACCACCACGCGCAGCCCGAACCACAGCGCCGACCAGGCAAGGATCACCACCAGCGCCAGGCGCAGCAGGATCAGCAGGAGACGTCGCATCTTCTTCCCGCCTCGCCCCGCATTGCCCGGCCCCGGCCAGCCGGGCTCAGCGCAGGGTCTTCAACTCGGCGACCAGCTTGCCGACATCGCCGCGATTGCGCTCGAGGATCTGGGCGATCAGCTCGCGTTCCGAGGTCACCAGCGAGACGCCCTCGACCACGATGTTGGTGATCTGCACCCGCCCGCCGCGGTCGCTCAGTCCCCAGTCGACCTCGGCCGTCTTGCCGTTCTTGAGCTTGGCGAAGGTCTGTACCACCACGCCGCGGCGGCCGTAATCGGTGATGCGGCCGATGGTGATCTCGATCTGGGTGAATTCGTCGAAGCGGGAGCCATACTTGTTCGAGACATAGGTCTTGAACGCATCGATATAGGCGCGCTGCAGGTTCTTGGGTGTGGAGCGCCAGGTTACGCCCAGACAGGTCCGCGCGATGGCGTCGATGGCCGCCCGCTTGTTGAGCAGCTTGAGGAATGCCCGGCGCTGGGCGGCAACGCCGCCGCCCGAACGCTGGATGCGAAAGAGCTCGTCGATGGTGTCCTCGACGAATTTCCTTGCGGCCGCCTGGCTGATCGCGGCCGATGCGGGCGCAATCGCCGCCGCCATCGCGGCCATGGAGATCAGGGCAAGCGCGCCGCGGCGGCTGAATCGTTCCTGGGTCATCGCTGGCTCCTTACTGCGTCGCTGCGGGATCCTCGAAGATGTCCGGCAAGGCCGCATCGGCCGGCTCCTCCATCCCCAGCTGACGGCGGCGCAGCTGAACGTAACTGTTCTTGAGCTCGGTGTAGGAATCGGCCGAGCTGTAGAGCAGGGGGTCGAGTTGCGGTGCAAGTTGCGCCCGCCGGTTGAGGATGTCGAGACCGCGCACCGCGGTGAAGGCGTGTGCGGCCGGAGTATTGGGAACGATGAAGCCGAAATAGGTGGTCGGATCGATGATGTAGTCGACGACCCGTCCCACTGCATCGCGTCGCGTCGACGGCCCGAAGATGGGCAGTTCGACATAGGCACCCTCGGGCACACCCCAGACATACAGCGTCTGGCCGAAATCGGCCGGCTCGCGCGGCAGGCCGAAATCGGTCGCGGGGTCGAGCAGCCCGGCGGCACCGAACACCGTGTTGACCCCGAACCGGCCGACCGTGGCCAGCGCGTCCATGAACCGGCCCTGCATCAGCTGGTTGGCCGCATCGACCGGAAGCCCGAGATTGGACACGCCGTTGGCGAGCAAATAGCGGAACAGTTCGGGGGTGGCGGCGACATAGAGTTCGGATGCCGGCTTGAGGAC
>RFIR01000587.1 GCA_003695135.1 Alphaproteobacteria bacterium
CACCTCGCCCGCGGCCAGATCGCGCTTGGCGATGGCAGCGACATCGGCGCGCAGGCTCCGCGCCACCCCGGTCGGCTCGCCGCGCAGCCCGACCGCGGCCACCGAGACCGGCAGCTCCAGCCCGATCAGATGCCAGCGCTTGTAAAGCGAACTGTAGCGGCCGCTGTCATCGGTGCCGATGAGGTATTCCCGAAAGCAGTTGCGCAGATATTCGGTGTCGCCCTCGAAGACCACCCAGACCCCCTGCCGGATGTCGTAGGGCACGGGCTCGCCTTCGCGCGTGAGGCAGGAGGCGACCTCGACCATGCCCTTGCGCTCCAGACAGCCGCCTTCCGACCGCGGCCGCATGATGTTGGGCAGATCCTCCGCCCCGCCGACGGGAAACTGCAACCCTTCCGACGGCACGTCGAGATCGGCGGCATTGGCGATGGCCGCCGATTCGATGGCCGGCTTCGAGCCGTCGAGAAACGAGTTGAACATCTTCGGGTTGAGCCGCCCGCGTTCGGCCGTCTCGCGGTCCACGCCCCAATGCTCCCACACCGTCTCCGGCGTCGACTTGCGGTATTCCGGCAGCCATTTGTGGCCCCGCCCCGCCGCCACGACCTCGAAGCCGCAGGTCCGCGCCCAGTCGACGAGCTCGCAGGTCAGCGCCGGCTGGTCGCCATAGGCCATAGAGTAGACCACACCCGCCTCGCGCGCCTTCAGCGCCAGCGCATGGCCGCAGAAGGCATCGGCCTCGACCGTGACGTTGATGACATGCTTGCCGTGGTCAAATGCCGCCAGCACATGGTCGATGGCCGCAACCGGCGCGCCGGTGCATTCGATGACGATGTCGATGGCCGGATGGGCGATGAGCGCCTGCCAGTTCTCGCCGACATGGGTGGCACCGCTGCGGGCGGCATCGTCCAGCGAACGGGCCGCGAATCGCTCCGGCGCCCAGCCGACAAGCTCCAGATTCGATCTCGCCCGCTCCGGCGCCAGATCGGCAATGCCGACCACATGGATGCCCGCAATCCGGCCCGCCTGGGCGAGGAACATCGAGCCGAACTTGCCCGCCCCGATCAGGCCCACACGCAGCGGATTGCCCGCCTCGACCCGCGCCTTCAGCAACATGTGCAGATTCATCTGTATTCGTCTATCCCTGCCCTGCCGCGACGATATCCGTCTTCGCGAAATCCTCGCCGACGAACAGAAGCGGTTGCCCCTCAACCTTTGCCACACCGTAGCTGAGACAATCGCCGAAGTTCAGCCCGGCCGGGTGTCGTCCCTTACCGAAACGGTCGTAGGCCGCACAGGCGGCCGCGGCATGTGCATCGGTGAGGTCCATGCCCGACAGATCCAGCGCCTTCGCCAACGCGGTCAGGATCTCGCGCGCCGCCGGGCCCTTGCGAGCCGTCACAACGATATGCGCCTCCAGCCGGCAATGCACCGGCAGGCGCGGTTCGGCTGCCCGGACGATCCTTTCAGCCAGATCGCGCGCCCTGTCCTCGCCCATCGCGATTGCGAGAAAAGCAGAGGTGTCGATGATCAACTGGGCAGCCCGGTTTCATCATAGCCAAGGATTTCCTCATCCGTGCGTCTATCGTCACGGCTGGGAAGGCGCCGCATTTCCTCCACCAATCCCATCACGCGGTCGACCCGTTCCCGGACTTCCGCCTCGTAGCGCGCCTCCTCCGCCGCAAGCGCCTGGCGGATCGCCTCGGTGATGCTGACCCCTTTCCGGGCCGCTATCGCACGACTCATCCGTTCCACTTCGGCATTCTTTATCGACAGACTCATTTTCGTTGTTCCATACCTTGGTTCCTGTACATAATATTCCAGAGATCCTGAAATTTCAATATCACGCTCCCTTGTATCGACGCATGGCAAGACGACTGCCGGATGCCTGGCGCTCGGGCCTTGCCTGTCGAGTGCAATTGCTGACTCAATGACGTGACGTGGCCTCCCCGCCTATTCGCACAGCCGCGCGATCAGCCGGTCGATGAAGGCGGCGCCGGCCTCGAACTGCTCGACGGTGATGTATTCGTCGGGCTGATGGGCCTGGTCGATCGAGCCCGGCCCGATCACCACCACCGAATGGCCGGCGCGCTGGAAGTTGCCGGCCTCGGTACCATAGGGCACGGCATGCTCGGCATTGTCGCCGGTCAGCGCCCGGGCGAGGACTTCGGCCGCGCTACCTTCCTCGCGCCTGCAGCCCGGCGCGTTGAAGGGCACCTCGATGTCGATCCCGGTCTCGGGGTGCACCGTCTGCATGCGCGCCTCGGCCTGTGCGCAGAGCTCGCGATAGCGTGCCAGCCAGTCGGCCGGATCCTCGGTCGGCAACACCCTGATGTCGGAGGTGAAGCGGCAGTCCTTCGCGGTGATGTTGACCGCCGTGCCGCCCTCGATCAGCCCGTTATGCAGCGTGGTGCAGGGCGGGTCGAACAGCGCCCCCGGCGCGTCCGGGCCCAGCGCGCGCGCCTCGGCGAGGTTCTTCTCGGTCATCTCGGCATGCCACAGCACCAGCCTTGCCGCCTCGGTGATCGCCGAGACGCCGGTGTGCAGGCGGCTGGAATGCACCTCAAAGCCGCGCACATGCGTGCGCAGCCCCAGCCCCGCCTTGTGCTGGGAGACGACCTGCATCATCGTCGGCTCGCCGACGAACACCGCCGCCGGGGGCGGCAGCCGCGCGTCCATCTCGCGGATCATGTCGTCGACACCGAGATGGCCGACCTCCTCGTCATAGCTCAGCGCGATGACGATCGGGCGCGCGAGCGGAGCGGCCAGCATCTTCGGCACCGCAGCGAGGCAGAGGGCGACGAAGCCCTTCATGTCCACCGCGCCGCGGCCGAACAGCTTTCCGTCGCGTTCGACGAGGGTGAAGGGATCGGCCGACCAGTCCTGCCCGTCCACCGGCACCACATCGGTATGGCCCGACAGCACCACCCCGCCCGGCACCTGCGGCCCGATCACGGCGTAGAGATTGGCCTTGCGGCCGTCGGCGCTCGGCACCCGCCGGGTAGTGACGCCGAGACCCTGCAGAAAGGCCTCGACGAAATCGACGAGCGCCAGATTGCTGTCGCGCGACACGGTGGGAAAGCCGACCAGTCGCGCCAGCATCTCGCGGGGGGAAAGCGTCTCGGCCATGTCCGTCATCCTCGGCTTGCTGCGGCGGGCGCGATTATGCGCATGGCGGCGGCAGCTTGGCCAGAGCGGAGCGTGCGGCCAGACGTGCATGCAGGCGCCAGATCGGCTATGCTTGACCACGGCGTGCGCTTCGGGGGGCAAGGAGGCCGGCATCTCGCGCCGACGCCTTGCGGAAGGAGTTGGACCTAAGGTGGATTCGGGAATGGAACCGCACCACAACGGGACCCGGGCACCGCTGATCCTGCGCCATCCCGCCGCCGGGTGGCGTGCGGCGTATATCGGTTCGGGAACGCTCGGCATCATCGGTATCGGTCTGCTTGCACTTGGCGTCGGGGTAATGGTCAGGGGATCGGTCTGGCCCGGCATCTTCGTTGCCGCAGCGGCCTGTGTGATACTGGTGTTGTTTCTCTACACGCTGCGTGATGCATCGGCGCGACGGCACTGGCGCATTGCCGTCGAGCCGGACGGGCTGGTGCTCGACCTGCCGCGACACCGTTCGATCGTCGCCCCGATGAACGAGGTGCACACGAGGCTGGGCTTTGACGAGATCGACGCCATCGAGACCCGGCTGGAGGCCTACCGCATCCTCGGCACGGTCAACATGCATCGCATCTATGCGCTGAAGCTCCGCAATGGCGACGCGATCCTTCTGGGCGAGGACCGGGCGCAGGGGACGGGCATGGCCATGGATTTCCTTGCCGGCGCGGCGGAGATCATCGCCCGGCATGGCGGGCTGGAGATCCGCGATCAGGGCATGGTGAAGGGGCGCGGCGGCCTGTTCTCGGTACTGTTCTCGGCGCGGCCGCCGCGCGAGGCGCCATCGCTGCCTGCCGCCGAGCAATCGGCGCTGTGGCGGGGCGCGGCGCGAACGGGACGGCTGGTCTTTCTGCTGAGCGCGGTGGTGCTTGCCCTGGTCGCCCTGTCGATGTTCAGCTGATCCGGCCAGACCGATCGGCATGGACATCGGAGACACCCGCCGCTGGCCGCGGCGGCCTTCGGTTCTCGCAGACAGCTGGTGCTGCCGGTGAGATTTGAACTCACGACCTCTCCCTTACCAAGGGAGTGCTCTACCCCTGAGCTACGGCAGCGCTGGCGCGACTTTTAGCCGATCGCCGCGTCAAGGCAAGGCGGAATATGGACCGTGGCCCCGCCTTGGGTTAGGAAGCGCGCATGTCGGGCAACGGGAAGCGAACGAAGGATGGCAGGCCGGATGGCGGCGCGCCCGATCCGCGCAAGGCGCGGCTGGCCGCGGCGCTGCGCGCCAATCTGAACCGGCGCAAGGCGCAGGCGCGCGCGCGGGCGGCGCAGGCGCGGCCCGATTCCGCGGGTCCGGAATGCGACGGCAAGGACGGCTGACCGGCGGGCGGGACGCGGGGGACGGGCAGGAATGGACAGCATCGTGATCCGGGGCGGCCGGCCCCTTTCGGG
>RFIR01000588.1 GCA_003695135.1 Alphaproteobacteria bacterium
CGCACGGAACGTTACCGGCTGAACGCCCGCGACTTTGCCGAGATGGCGGAACTGTGCGGCCGCACCGGGCTTGAGGGGCTGACCGTCTGGGGCGAGCCCTCGCCCTACCACGCCACCGTCGAGATGTCCTATCTCGCCTTTGCCCGCTTTTCCTGGTCGCCCGATCTGGCATGGGAGAGCTTCATGGCCGAGGATGCCGCCCCCCGCCTCGGCGGGCTCGATGCGGCACGGGAATTCTTCGCCATCGCCGGAGAGCTCGACGCCAACCAGGTCATGGACCCCGAGCGCCTGCGCGCGCTGGCCAATCGCGCCGCGGCCCACCGCGCCGAGGACGAGGCGGGGCGCCGCTGGCTGTCGCTTGAGGACCAGATCGCGCGGCGCCGCTACATGGGGGCGTGAGAGGCTGCCGGGCGAGCTGTTCCATCCAGTCATCCGGCCGATACATTTGATTCCCGACCTCAATCCGGTTCCGAATGGGGGATGTGGCTGCCACGAGCCTCGCCCGGCGCAGCCGGGCGGCGCCCGACCCTCCCCCCGGGAGGGCGCATTGATACGTTCATCAGGGGCACGACCGGCATGCCTGTTCGAGATCCCATAGCCAACCCCACCGTTTCGTTGCGCCCTCCCAGGGTCGGCCACCGCCCTTGCGCCGCGCGTAAAGGCGAGGCGACGGGAAGCTGCCACGCGACAGCGGCGTTCCGGCTCAGCCCATGTCGCGCTGATAGATCCAGTCGTGATCGGGATGGTTGACGAAGCGCCACTTGCGCAGCGGCCCGGCCATGACGTTGAGATAATACATCTCGTAGCCATAGGGCGTCCCCACCGGATGATGCCCCTTCGGGACCAGCACCACATCGCCGTCTGAGACCGCCATGGTCTCGTCCAGCGACCCGTCCTCGGTGAAGACGCGCTGGAAGCCGAAGCCCTGCGGCGGATTGAGCCGGTGATAATAGGTCTCTTCCAGATAGGTGATGCGGGGAAAGTCGTCCTCGTCATGGCGGTGCGGCGGGTAGCTCGACCAGTTGCCGTCCGGTGTGTAGACCTCGGTCACCAGCAGGCTGTCGGCAACGTCGCGATCCTCCATGGCGATGTTGTGGATGTAGCGGGTATTGGCGCCCTTGCCGCGTTCGGTCAGGGTGATGCCCTCCGGCCCCAGCAGCTGCGCCGGCCGCCCGCCGCCCTTGCCGGGCGCCGTGCAGACAGCGAGCGTGCAGGCGGTCTGCGCCCGCGCCGACCAGTCCGAGGCCGGCGGGACATAGAGGCAGGCCGGCGGCGTGCGCTCGAACACGTCGAGCCGGTCGCCCATGAGGCCGAAGGCGGTATCGCCGGCGCCGAGTTCGGCCTTGCCCTCCACCAGCACCAGAATGACCTCGGTATCGCCGGTGGGCTCGGCCACCGTCTCGCCCGGGCTTAGCCGGTAGAGCCCGAAGCCGACATGGCGCCAGCCGGCCGAGACCGGGGTGATGTCATGCACCTTGCCGCTGGTGCCCGAAGGCTTGCGCAAGAGATGCCTCGCGGCAATGTTCATGTCCCGTCCCGGCATGGTCAGACCCTTTCCTTCAAAGCCGTCTCGTAGGCGGCGCGCGCCTTGCGTACCTCGGCGCGGTCCGAGACCTCCGGCACCGCCACCTCCCACCACCAGCCGCCTTCGGGCGTCGAGGGATCGGGATCGGTGTCGATCACCACCACGTAAGGCCGATCCGTCACCTCGCCGCGCCGGGCCAGCGCCGCCTCCAGCTCGGCGATGGAGCCGGCCTTGACCGCCACCGCCCCCATGCTGGCGGCATGGGCGACAAAGTCGATGTGGCTTTCATTCGCATGCACCGCATCGTCGAGCAGGTTGTTGAAGGGCGCCCCGCCGGTGGCGCGCTGCAGCCGGTTGATGCAGCCGAAGCCGCGATTGTCGGTCACCACCACGGTGAAGGGAATGCCCATCATGGTGGCCGTCGCAAGCTCCGAATTGGCCATCAGATAGCTGCCGTCGCCGACCATGGCGATCACGTCGGCCTGCGGATCCGCCATGCGGATGCCCAACGCGCCGGCGATCTCGTAGCCCATGCAGGAGAAGCCGTACTCCATGTGGTAGCTGCCCGGCCGCCCGGCCTTGAAGAGCTTGTGCAGCTCGCCCGGCATGGTGCCGGCCGCGCCCATGACAACTGTCTTGTCGCCCGTCGCCCGTTGCACCGCGCCCACCACCTGCATGTCGGTGGGCAGCGCGTTGTCGTCTGGCCCCGGTGCGGCGGTCAGCGGATCGACGGCGGCGAACCACGTCTCGCGCAAGGAGGCGTCGGGGGCCGGCGCCCGGGCCTCGCCCAGAAGCGCGTGAAGCGCCTCGAGCCCCAGCTTCGCGTCGCCCTGCACCGGCTCGGCCCCGTGCTTTGCCGCGTCATAGGCATTGACGTTGAGACAAAACATCCGCCGCTCGGGGTTCCTGAACAGCGACCACGAGCCGGTGGTGAAATCCTGCAGCCGCGAGCCCACGGCGAGGATCACGTCGGCCTCGTTGCAGATCGCATTGGCCGCCGAGCCGCCGGTCACGCCGATCGGCCCGAAATTCAGCGGATGATCCCAGGGCAGGGCCGACTTGCCGGCCTGGGTCTCGGCGACGGGAATGTCATGGGCCTCGACAAATTCGCGCAAGGCATCCGTGGCGCCGGAGTAATGCACCCCGCCACCGGCGACGATCACCGGGCGCTTGGCGGATTTCAGCGCCTCGGCGGCGCGGGCCAGTTCGCCCTCATCGGCGCGCGGCCTCGGTATGTGCCAGACCCTCGGCGCGAAGAAGCTGACCGGAAAATCCCAGGCCTCGGCCTGCACGTCCTGACAAAGCGCCAGCGTGACGGGGCCGCACATGGCCGGATCGGTCAGCGTGTTCATCGCCCGCGGCAGCGCCGTCATCAGCTGCTCGGGGCGGGTGATGCGGTCGAAATAGCGCGACACGGGGCGAAAGCAGTCGTTGGCGCTGACCGTGCCGTCGGCGAAATCCTCCACCTGCTGCAGAACCGGGTCGGGGCCGCGATGGGCGAAGACGTCGCCGGGCAGCAGCAGGACCGGCAGGCGGTTGACATGGGCGAGCGCGGCGGCGGTGACCATGTTGGTCGCCCCCGGCCCGATGGAGCTTGTCACCGCCATGGCGCGGCGCCGCCGCATCTGCTTGGCATAGGCGATGGCGGCATGCGCCATGGTCTGCTCGTTGTGCCCGCGCCAGGTGGGCAGCCGGTCGCGCGCCGCGTAGAGCGCCTCGCCCAGCCCGGCGACATTGCCGTGGCCGAAGATCGCCCAGACCCCGGCGATGAAGCTGTCGCCTTCCTCGTTTTCCTGCGCAATCAGCCAGCGCACCAGCGCCTGCGCCGCGGTCAGCCTGATCGTCTCGCCCATGCCCTCACTCCCTGCCGGCGCGCGCCCGGTCCCAATGCGTACACAGCCGCGCGTAACCCTCCGCCATCGCCGCCACCGCGGCGGCGTCGTCCATCTCGCCCTTCATCCACGCACCTGCCGGTCCGGCAAAGATCGTGCGCCCCACGGCAAAGCCCCTGACCAGCGGCTGGCGGGCGGCCACGGCAAAGCTTTCCGCCAGCGCTTCCTCGTCCGCACCCAGACCGAGGACAACTATGCCGCGTGTGTGGCGGTCGTGACGTTCTACCGCTTCCACGGTCGCCGCCCATGCCGCGTCCGAGGTCATCGGCTCCAGCTTCCACCAGTCGGGACAGACGCCGATCTCGTAGAAGCGTTCGATCACCTGCGCGGTGGTGTCGTCCGCCACCGGGCCGGCCTTCGACGGGATCACCTCCAGCAGGAACTCCAGCCGGTTGCGCCTTGCGGCATGGAACAGGCGCGTCACCTGTTCCTCCTGCCGTGCACGCATCTCCGGCGCGTCGTCGGGGTGGCAGAAGCACAAGACCTTCACCACATGCTCCAGCGGCCATTCGCGCAAGCCCCCCAGATCGGGGCCCAGCTCGGGCTCGAAACCGAGCGGGCGCGAGCCCGGCAGCTCCGCCGGTCGCCCGATCCAGAGCCCGGTGCCGGCGGCCCGGAAAAGCACCTCCCGCCCCAGCCGCCCGTCGCAGAGGATGCCGTGGCGCGCGCGATCCTCGCCCGCGACCGCAAGCGCGGCCTCGAGGCACAATTCCTTGAAACGTCCGATCTTCTCGGGCGTGGCGCCGGGCATCTCTTCGAGCTGGGCGCGGTGGTCGAAGGCGAAGATCCTGAGGTCCGGCCAATCTCCGCGGCGGTTGGTGGACCAGTGGATCTGTTCCAGTTCGCGGTCGTTGCGCAGGTCGGCCCGCGTGATGCCGCGGTCGAGGAAGAAGTTCAGTTCCTCAAGGCTCGGATAGGCCGGCGTGCAGCCGTGGCGGGAGACGGCGAGCGCCCCGCAGGCGTTGGCGTATTTCAGCGTCACGGGCCAGTCCTCGCCATCCAGCCAGCCCTTCAGCAGCCCGGACATGAAG
>RFIR01000589.1 GCA_003695135.1 Alphaproteobacteria bacterium
CCCTTGTCGTCCTGCCCCAGCCAGTGTTCGGCCGATGGCGGCTTCAGCCGGCCGGCAATGTCCATCTGCACCGGATCGTAGGGCGCGATGAAAGAGGCGCCGAAGGCCAGCACCAGGAGCGCCAGCAGCGCCAGGCCCGGCAGCAGGACCGGCCGGTATCGCGCGAGGGCGGCGGTCATCCGTGGCCGATCCTGGGATCGAGCACCGAATAGAGCAGATCGACGCAGAGATTGATCAGGATGAACAGGAACGAGATCACCAGCACGATGCTCTGCACCGCCGGGTAGTCGCGCTGCTCGACCGCATTGACCAGAAAGCCCGACAGGCCCGGCCAGTTGAAGACGTATTCGACCAGCACCGTGCCGCCCAGCAGCGTGCCGACATGCAGCCCGACCACCGTCAGCACCGGCCCCAGCGCATTGCGCACCACATGCCGGCGCATCACCTGGCTTCGCGGCAGGCCCTTGGCGCGGGCGGTGCGCACCCAGTCCTGGCCCAACGTCTCGATCACCGTGGCGCGCGCCATGCGGAAGATCACCGCCGACAGCCCCACCGCGATGGTGAAGGCGGGCATGGACAGATGCACCAGATGCATCCACGGATCGGCGGCGAAGGGCTTGTAGCCGCCCGCCGGCACCCAGCGCAGGGTCTGGGCGAACACCAGCACCAGAAGCGTGCCGATGACGAAGACCGGCATCGAAAGTTGCAGGCTGGCCAGGCCCGACAGCACCCGGTCGAACCGCCCGCCCTGGCGCCGCGCCGCCATCGCCCCCAGCGGCAGGCCGACCGCGACGGACAGCAGCGTCGCCGCCACGATCAGCTCCAGCGTGCGCGGCAGGCGGGTGGCGATCTCGTTGGCCACCGGATAGCCGTCCTGAAACGACCGGCCGAGATCACCCGTCAGCAACCCGCCGAGATAGCCCAGATACTGATCGAGGATCGGCCGGTCGAGCCCCATCTCGCGGCGCAGCGCCTCGATCGCCTCGGGCGGCGGCAGCACCCCGCCGGAGCTCGACAACAGCTCGGCCGGATCGCCGGGGATCAGGTGCAGGATGGAAAACACGATGGTCGCCACCACCCAGACAAGGATGATGGCGACCAGAACGCGTCTGAGGGCATAGCCCCACATGGGGCTCAGCCGTACTCCGCCAGCTCGATCATCGAGCCGGAATAGAAGGTCAGGAAGCCGGGGATGTTGGCAAAGCCATGCACCCCCTTCTGCCAGGCATAGCCCTGGGCGCGCCAGTTGATGCCCACCAGCGGCACCGTCTCCAGCGCCCGCTTCTGCCACTCGTCATAGATCGCCTTGCGCCTGGCCTGGTCGATCTCGGCCACGCCCTGATCGAGCAGTTCGTTGAGCCGGTCGTCATTGAAGCCGTGGCTGCGCACGAAGCTCGGGCCGCGCCGGCCGTCGACGAAATTGGCCAGCGCGTCGGGGTCGTTGTACTGGCCGGCCGTGCCCATCACCGCGATGTCGTACTGGCCCTTGTTGCCCAGATCGACCCGCGTGGCCCAGTCGGGCAGGTTGAGCGTGGCGCGGATGCCCACCGCCTGCAGATGCTGCTGGCAGACCTCGGCGGTGTCCTTGTGCATGCCGTATTGCGCGGTGGACAGAAGCACGCAGTCGAAACCGTCGCCATAGCCTGCCTCGGCCAGCATCGCCTTTGCCCTGGCCGGATCGTAGGACCAGTGGCTGGCCAGATCGGGGTTGAAGAAGGGCGAGCTTTCCGGCACCGGCATGCCGTTGAGCGGCCGGCCGCGGCCGAAGAAGGCTGCCGCCATCACGTCCTCGCGCTTGATGGCATAGCCGATGGCGTCACGCACTCGGGCATCGGCCAGCGGCCCGTCGCTGACGTTGAACAGCAGATACATGAACGGCCCGTCTGTGGTGTCGAGCACCAGATTCTCGTTCTGTTCGACAAAATCCATCGACTGCCACGGCACGTATTCGATGATGTCGACATCGCCCGCCTCCAGCGCCGCGACACGCAGGTTCTCGTCCTTGTAGGCGATGAAGCTCAGCGTCTTCGATTTCGGCAGGCCCGGCTTGTAGAAATCGGGGAACGCCTCCATGTCGATGCGCGTGCCGCGTTCGAGATTGGTGATCCGGTAGGGACCCGCCCCGACCGGATTGCCGGGATCCTCGGCCAGCGATTTCGCCGAGATGATGAAGGCAAAGAAGCTCGCCGCCAGATAGACGAACGAGGCCGAGGGATTCTTCAGATGCATGCGCACGGTGTGATCGTCCGGCGTCTCGATGCTGTCGATCACGCTCGAAAGGGCCACGCGCAGATAGGCGGTGGAATCCTCGGCCATCATCGCTTCGTAGCTCGCCTTGACATCGGCCGAGGTCACCGGCGAGCCGTCATGGAATTTCGCTTGCGGTTCGAGATCGAAGCGGTAGGTCCTGGCGTCCTCCGCTTCCCAGCTGCGGGCAAGCTCGGGCCGGATGTTGCCCTGCCCGTCATAGCCCAGAAGCCCGCGGAAGAGCTGCAGCTTGACCGTCGCCGCCGCGGTGCCGGCATTCTTCCACGGCTCCAGCGTCGGC
>RFIR01000590.1 GCA_003695135.1 Alphaproteobacteria bacterium
CACCTCATCGGCGCTCTGCCCGCCGGGGATGACGCTGAGCACCGAGGGGTGCATCAGCGGGAAGTGCAGCGCCGCCTCGATCAGCTTCACGCCATGGGCCTGGCACACCCGCTCGATGGCCGCGACGCGGTCGAGTATCTGCTGCGGCGCGGGCTCGTAGTTGTAATACGCCCCCGGCTTCGGCCCGGTGGCGAGGATGCCGGAATTGTAGGGCCCGCCCAGCACGATGCCGATGCCGCGCGACGCGCAGAGCGGCAGGAAGCTGTCGAGCGCCTCCTGTTCGAGCAGCGTATAGCGGCCGGCGAGCAGGAAGATGTCGAAATCGCCGCGCTCGGCCAGCATCTGGCAGACCTGCCATTCATTGGCGCCGGCGCCGAAGGCGCGGATGGTGCCTTCCTCGCGCAGCCGGACCAGCGCGTCATAACCCGACAGCATCAGCTGATCGACGCGCCGGTCGCGCTCGGCCTCGGTGCCGTGATTTGCCACGTCGATATCGTGCACATAGAGGATGTCGATGCGCTCGACCCCCAGCCGCTGGAAGGAATGTTCCAGCGAGCGCAGGATCCCGTCATGGCTGTAATCGTAGCGCTCGCGCCGCGCGGGCACCTCGAACCATTTGTCGGGGCCGGTCTGCTGATCCGGCGGGCAGACATCGAGCAGCCGGCCCACCTTGGTCGAGAGCACGTACTCGTCGCGCCGCTTCGTGCGCAGAAACCGGTTGAGCCGGGTCTCCGACAGGCCCAGCCCGTAAAGCGGCGCGGTGTCGTAGTAGCGCGCGCCGGCCTCCCACGCCGCCTCCAGCGCCGCATCGGCCTCCGCATCGCTGATCGCGCGGTAGAGATTGCCCAACGGTGCCGTGCCCATGCCGAGCTCGGTAAAGCTCAGCCCGCCATTGCCGAGCCGGTCCCATGCCCGTGTCTTCACCTCAGCCTCCCTTGCCAGAGCACCAAGCCTGCACCAGCAGCCCGTCAGGCACAAGACGCTTGACCCCCGGCCGGGCGAAGGCTTTGTTGCGCGAGACGCCGATGGAGGGGGCAGGGATGAGCGACAGCAGGAAGGGCGTGGTGATCCTGGGAGTATTCGTGGCCGATCTGGCCTTTCGCGCCCCGCGCCAGCCCTCGATGGGCGAGACGCTGCTCGCCTCGGGCTTTGCCATGGGGCCGGGCGGCAAAGGCTCCAACCAGGCGGTGGCCGCGGCGCGGGCAGGCGGCGATGTCACCTTCCTCACCCGGCTCGGCGCCGACACCTTCGGGCGCATGGCGCATGAGATCTGGGCCTGGGCCGGGGTCAGGCCGCGCGTGGCAATGACCGAGAACACCGAGACTGGCGCGGCCTACATCTTCGTGCAGGACGGCACCGGCGAGAACGCGATCATCATCGCCCCCGGCGCCGGCGCCCGGATCACCCCGGACGACATGCGCGACGCCCGCGCGACCATCGAGGGGGCGAAGATCTTCATGACCCAGCTGGAAACGGCGGTTGAGACCGGCCGCGCGGCGCTGGAGATCGCGCGCGGGGCGGGCGTGACCACCATCCTCAACCCCGCACCGGCGGCCGAGCTGCCAGACGACATGCTGGGGCTGTGCGACTTCGTCATTCCCAATGAAAGCGAGGCCGAAGCGCTGACCGGCATCGCTGTGGGCGGACCGGCCGAGGCCGAGCGCGCGGCCGAGGCGCTGCGCAAACGCGGGGCCGGCACGGCGATCGTCACCCTCGGCGCGCGGGGCGTCTATCTGTGCTCGGCCACGCAAAGCCTGCACATCCCCGCCTTCACCCAGGGCAAGGTGGTCGAGACCACCGGGGCGGGCGATGCCTTCTGCGGCGCATTCGCCACCGCGCTGGCCGAAGGTCAGGATCCGGTGCGGGCGGCCCAGTTCGGCTGTGCGGCGGCGGCGATCTCGGTCAGCCGGCCGGGCACGGCACCGTCCATGCCGCTGCGCAAGGAGATCGACACGCTGATGGAACAGACCGCGGGCTGAGGAGGAGTGAGGCCATGCTGAAGGGGATCGACCCGTATCTGAACGCCGATGTACTGCGGGTGCTGCGCGCGATGGGCCATGGCGACGAGCTGGTGATTGCCGACACCAATTTTCCCGCCGACAGTGTTGCGCGGGCGACCGTCACCGGCAAGCTGCTGCGCATGGATGTCGATGCGCCGCGGGCGGTCAGGGCAGTACTGTCGCTGATGCCGCTCGACACCTTTGTCTCGCATGCCGCCGAGCGCATGGAGGTGGTGGGCGAGCCCGACGAGATCCCGCCCGTGCAGGCGGAGGTCCAGGCCGAGATCGACGCCGCGGAGGGCAAGCCGACCCCGATGGGCTCGGTGGAGCGTTACACCTTCTATGACCGCGCCCGCGCGGCCTATGCGGTGATCCAGACCCATGAACGGCGCTTCTATGGCTGCTTCATCCTCAAGAAGGGTGTGATCCCGCCCGAGGACTGAGCGCATGCGCTTTGCCAGCCGGCTGAATGGCTTCGCCTCCGGCGCGGAGGCGTACTGGCCGGAGCTCTCCGGCAGGCCCGGGCCGGAAGCGCTGATCGCGCGGGCGGCCACCGTGCCGGGGCTTACCGATGTCGATCTGAATTATCCCGACCACTTCGCCAACGCCACCCCGCGCGAGATGGGCGCGCGCGCCGCCGATCTGGGGCTTGCGGTCAACGGGCTGGCGATGCGGTATTATTCCGATCCCGCCTTCCGGCTGGGCGCCTTCACCCATCCCGATGCGCGGGTGCGGCGCAAGGCCATCGACCTGACGCGCGCGGGCATCGACGCCGCCGCCGAGATGGGCGCGCCGCTGATGACGATCTGGCTGGGTCAGGACGGGTTCGACACCCCGTTTCAGGCCGATTACGCCCGGCTGTGGGAGTGGGAGGTCGCGGGGCTGGCCGAGGTGGCCGCGCACAACCCCGATATCGCCGTCAGCATCGAGTACAAGCCCGACGAGCCGCGCGCCTTCGCCCTGTTGCGCGATGCGGCCACCACACTGCTGGCGATCCGTGAAGCCGGTGCGGCCAATCTCGGCGTCACCCTCGATTTCGCCCACATGCTCTATGCCGGCGAGCAGCCCGCCGCGGCGGCGGCACTGGTGGCCCGCCATTCCCGGGTGCTGGGCGTGCATCTCAATGACGGCTATGGCCGGCGCGATGACGGGCTGATGGTCGGTGCGGTGCATGTGCAGCAGACGGTGGAGCTGCTCGCCCGGCTGCGCGAGGACGGCTATGCCGGCGCGATCTATTTCGACACCTTTCCCGATGCCACCGGCCTCGACCCCGTGCGCGAATGCGCCGCGAACATCGCCACGGTGCGCGGCATGCTGGCGCTGATCGAGCGGCTGGAGCGCTCGAATGCGCTGAGCGAGGCGCGCGCGGCGCAGGATGCGGTGGCGGCGCAGGCGGTGGTAAGCGCTGCGCTGCTGGAGCGTCGGTGAAATGGCTTTGTGGTGCCGAACTCCGACCCGGAAGATCGACGCCAGCCGCAAGGGCGGTGCCCGGCCCTGGGAGGGCGCGACGAAACGGTGGGGGTGGAGATGGCGTCCCACTCGTGCTCGCCGGTCGGAGCCATGACGAGACGTTTAAATGCGCCCTCCCGGGGGGAGGGTCGGGCGCCGCCCGGCTG
>RFIR01000091.1 GCA_003695135.1 Alphaproteobacteria bacterium
CGGCTGGAGATGCAGGTGACCATGCAGGAGGATGCGGCGGTGTTCCGCACCGATGCCTCGCTGAAACAGGGGGTGGAGCGGATGTATGCGGTGGCGGCGAAGATGGGCGATCTGAAGGTGACCGACCGCTCGCTGATCTGGAACAGCGACCTGATGGAGACGCTGGAGCTGACCAACCTGATGCCCAACGCGCTGACCACCATCGTCAGCGCCGAGGCGCGCAAGGAAAGCCGCGGGGCGCATGCCAACGAGGACCATCCAGAGCGCGACGACGCCAACTGGCGCAAGCACACGCTGGCCTGGATGGGCGAGGACGGCAAGGTGACGCTCACCTACCGGCCGGTGCATGTCGATCCGCTGACGCCGCCCGAACGGGGCGGGATCGATCCCGAGAAGATCAAGCCCAAGAAGCGGGTCTACTAGGGGCAGGGCGCGGTTGTCCGGAGGAAAGGGGATGCACGTTCGGCCATCGGATGACGGAAGGACGTCGGCTCTCGACCCGCGCCGCGCCGGGCAGCAGCCGGGGGTGCGCGCATGACGCTGACGGCCTTTCCTCCCGCGCCGCAGCGCCCGCCCGAGGAGCGCGAGCGCAAGCGCCAGTGGCGGGCGATGCGCGGTATCCGGTCCTATCTCGACCTGATCGACCGCGGGCCGGAATATGAATGCCCCGTCTGCCGCTATGTCGGCCGCTTCGCGCCGGTACGCGAACAGCCGGGCCTGTCCTGCCCCGCCTGCGATTCGCGCCCCCGCCACCGGCTGATGCGGCTGTGGATGGAGCGCGAGCTGGTGCTGGAGCCGGACATGCGCGTGCTGCATTTCGCCGCCGAGCCGGCGCTGAGCGCGCTGATCCGGCCGCGCGTGGTCCATTATCACACCGCCGATGTCGAGCCGGGCGCCGATCTGCAGCTCGACATGACCGCGCTCGACCTGCCCGATGCCTCGCTCGATCTGATCATCGCCAATCACGTTCTGGAGCATCTTGACGACCGCGCCGCGCTGGCCGAGCTCCATCGCGTGCTGGCCCCGGACGGGCTGGTCGTGCTGACCGTACCGCTCGTCGATGGCTGGGAACACACCTACGAGGATCCGGCCCTGACGCCCGAGCAGCGCCAGCTCCGTTACACCGACAGCCTGCATCTGCGGCTCTACGGGCGCGACTTTCCCGACCGGATCGCCGAGGCCGGCTTTCTGGTCAGCGACTTCACCGCCGTCGAGCCGGATGTCAGCCGGTTCGGTCTCAAGCGCGGCGAGCGCGTGTTCATCGGGCAGAAGCCCGCCTGAAGGAGGACAGTCATGGTCGAGTTCACCCTGCCCAAGAACTCCCGCATCCTGGTGGGAAAGACCTGGCCCAAGCCGTCCGGCGCCAAGAACGTGCGGGCGTTCAAGATCTATCGCTGGGACCCCGACAGCGGCGAGAACCCGCGGCTGGATACCTACTGGCTCGACATGGACCAGTGCGGGCCGATGGTTCTCGACGCGCTGATCAAGATCAAGAACGAGATCGACCCGACGCTAACCTTCCGCCGCTCCTGCCGCGAAGGGATCTGCGGCTCCTGCGCGATGAACATCGACGGCATCAACACGCTGGCCTGCATCTACGGGATCGACGAGGTCGAAGGCGACGTGAAGATCTATCCGCTGCCGCACATGCCGGTGGTCAAGGATCTGGTCCCCGACCTGACCCATTTCTATGCCCAGCACGCCTCGATCATGCCGTGGCTGGAGACCAGGACGCCGGCGCCGGAGCGCGAGTGGCGCCAGTCGATCGAGGACCGCAAGAAACTCGACGGGCTCTATGAATGCGTGCTGTGCGCCAGCTGCTCGACCTCCTGCCCCAGCTACTGGTGGAACGGGGAGCGCTATCTCGGCCCGGCATCGCTGCTGCACGCCTATCGCTGGATCATCGACAGCCGCGACGAGGCCACCGGCGAGCGGCTCGACGATCTGGAAGACCCCTTCCGGCTCTATCGCTGCCACACCATCCTGAACTGCGCCAAGACCTGTCCCAAGAACCTCAACCCCGCCAAGGCGATCGCCGAGATCAAGAAGCTGATGGTCGAACGGCGGCTGTGACGCCGCCGGCTCGGCCGGGGCGGCGCAGGATCTCCAGCGCCTTCAGCGCCGCTGCCGCCGCGACCGGATTGCCCGGCAGCGTGCCCGGCACCTCCGCCTCGACCGAACCGGGGATGCCGGTGCTGTCCGGCACCGGGCGGGGAAACCGGCCGGTCTGTGCGGGGGCGAGGCTCATCTGCGCCTCGGCCGACATGCCGTGACAGCCGCCCTGATCACTTCCCGCTGCCCGGCTTCGTGCCGTGAGAGGGTTGATGGTGTCGGGGTGGTTGGCGCGGACGATCCGGGCCGCACGGCTATTGCAGGTGATCGCCTGGCAGCCGTCGAGGCGCGTTCGGCAGAGCTGAAGCCGAGTGCGCCATACGATCAAGCGAAAAACCTCGCCCATGTGCAATGACTGGAATACCCCTGCGAAACAGGATGCAGGCGGATGCCCAAAATGCACGAGGCTTTGCAGGGATCATGATCGCGTGTATATAAAGTTATTTGAAGAGACCCCTGCGAAACTCCGGCGCGACGGGGCATCCCGGGCGAGACGCGTTTTCTGCCAATGTGTATTACGCGCGCGTAAAGTAATTATAAATAATTCCTCAATCAATATTTAACAAATAGGTGAAAATCATGGATAATCGCCGCCGGCGCCGCATTTCGCGGCGCCCGAGCGCAATGCCCGGGTCTGGCCAGCGGAGTTTCGCAGGGATCTCTCCCCAATCAATATTTTCCAATCAACAGTGAGAATGTGAAGAACGCCCATGACGCCACGATTTCGTGGCGTCCGAGCACATCGGCACGGGCCGGCGCTGCCTGCCGCGATGCAAGAGCTTTACGCCTTTTCCGATCCCCGGCCTCATGCCGCCCCTTCCCGACCGGGCCGAGTGATCGCGATCGCCGGGCCCTTTCCCATGCGCCACGGGGTGCGGGGCGAGGGGGCGCTGCCCCCTCGCGCTC
>RFIR01000092.1 GCA_003695135.1 Alphaproteobacteria bacterium
ATGGCGGCACCAACTTCCTCGACATGATGACGGGCGATACCGACAGCTTCCGTCTGGCCTATACCGTCGAGGCGAGCACCCAGCAGGTGCAGACCCACAATGTCGATTTCGACGGCGCCGGCCTGTCGGCGGGCACCATCGTCTCCGACCAGATCGGCGGCGTGACCATCCGGGCCGAGCGGGCGGGCCATGCCGGCGAGAATGCGGCGATGATCTTCGATGCCGACAATCCCACCGGCGGCGACTGGGACCTGTCCCAGCCCGGCGAGGGCAATGTGCTGATCATCACCGAGGATTTCGACAGCTCCGATCCCGATGACAATGCGGGTGGCGGCACCTTCTTCTTCGACTTCGACTCGGCTTCGACGGTCACCTCGCTGACCTTCCTCGACACCGAGGAGCCCTCGCCGCAGATCCGCTTCTACGATCAGTCGGGCAATCTGATCAGCACGCTGACGGGGCCGACCACCGCCAATGGCGGCATGGCGACGATGAACTTCAATGTCGCCAATGTCGCGAGGATGGAGATCGACCTTCAGGGTTCGGGCGCCATCGCCGGGATGGCCTTCGATCAGAGCACGACCGTCGTGACCGCCTCGGATACGGCCTTCGTCGATGTGGTGATCAATGGCGATGGCGTGCCCAACCTGCTGCCGGTGGCCGTCGATGACGCGCTGGCGGTGGACGAGAACGCGACCGGCGCGATCAACATCCTGGCCAATGACGACCAGGGCGACGGGCCGGCCAGCATCATCGCCATCGATGGCGGCACGCCGGACGGCACGCCCTTCACCGTCACCTCGACCGACGGGCGCACCGCCACGGTCACGCTTCAGGCCGACGGCACGCTGACGCTCGATCCGGGCAGCGACTTCCTGACGCTGGCCGAGGGCGAGACCCGCGACTTCGTGCTCAACTACACGATCGAGGACAGCAATGGCGACCAGTCGACCGCCTCGGTCCTGCTGACCGTGAACGGTCTGAACGAGGGGCCGATCGCGGTGGCCGATGTCAATTCGGGCTTCGAGGACACCGCCGCCATCGCCGGCAACGTGCTGATCAACGACTCCGATCCCAACGGGGACGCGATCTCGGTAGTCATGGCCAATGGCCAGGCTGCGGGCACGGCGCTGGCGCTGTCGGGGGTCAGCTCGCTGGGCCGGGCGCTGGACGGCACGCTGACCGTCAACGCCAACGGCTCCTACAGCTTCGTCCCGGGTGCCGGTTATGCCGCAATGGCCGAAGGCGAGACGGTCGATTTCTCGGTCTCCTACACCATCGAGGACGTGCACGGAGCGCGGGACTACGCCACGCTGACCATCACCGTGAACGGGCTCAACGAAGGGCCGATCGCCACCGCCAATGTCTATGCCACCGGCGAAGGCGTCGATCTGACCGGCAACATCATCGCCGATGACACCGGCAACGGCATCGACAGCGACCCCAATGGCGATGCGTTCAGCGTGGTCGACGTCCTTGCGGGCGGTGTTTCGCTTGGCTCGGTCGGCTCGGCGATGACCGTGACCTCGGCCGGCGGGCGCACCGGCACGCTGACGGTCAATGCCGACGGCACCTTCACCTTCCAGCCCGGCACCAACTTCGACGACCTCAATACCGGCGATACCGACACGGTGACGCTGGAATACACCATCGAGGACATCCATGGTGCGCGTTCGACGGCCAATTTCGTCATCGACGTGCAGGGCTCGGGCTCGGGCGGCGGCAACCCGGGTGGCGGGCCGGCCATCAACGTGATGTTCGTGGTCGATGCCTCGTCGTCGATGTTCGTGGACAAGGGCGTTGGCCTGCCGCTGGCCGACCAGAACGGCGACGGGGTCGCGAACTCCGCCTTCGATCTGGCCTACTGGGGCATCAGCGACTTCATCGCCGAGCTTCAGGCCGAGGCGGCGACGCTGGGCGTCGACCTCAATATCGGCCTGACCGGTTTCGACGATGGCGCGCCAAACCAGGGCGGGCTGGACTATGGCACCTTCACCTATGACGCGGCAACGGGGCTGAGCGCGTGGAACGCCGATGTGCTGAGCGCGGGGACCTCGGGCAGTTCGATCGCGGCACCCGGAATCACCCGCGGGGCGCAGTGGTTCAGCGACATGGGCGCCAGCCTGTCGGATGACAACCAGATGATCATCCTGACCGACGGTCAGCTCGACACTGCCGGTGCCGATGCGGTGATCGCCGAATTCCAGGCGAGTTTCGGCGGCGACGTGCATGCGCGCTATACCGGCTCGCTGGGCGATCTCGGTGCCAACTTTGCCGCGCTGGCCGGGGTGATCGATGCGCTCGACAGCACGACGCTGAATCCGATGGTGGATCCGCAGATGCTCGCCTGGGATCAGGCGACCATGGACGCGGCGCTGACCACCGCCGACGTGCTCGCCTTCGTCTGAGCAGAAGAAAACGACCTGGGGAAGGGGGCGCGGCCTGGCCGCGCCCCTTTCTTTTGCCACATCCGAGGACCGGCGCGATCAGCCCGCGCCCTGCCCCGCCAGCGAGAGCACCCGGCGGACCGCCGCCTCGTAGCCCTCGATGCCCAGCCCCGCGATCACCCCGTCGGCCCGCGCGCTGACAAAGGAATGGTGGCGGAACGCCTCGCGGCGATAGATGTTTGAGACATGCACCTCGATCACCGGCCCGTCGAAGGCCAGCAGCGCATCGAGCACCGCGACGGAGCTGTGCGACAGCGCCCCGGCATTGATCACGATGCCGCAGGCCGCGCCCCGCGCCTCCTGAATCCAGTCGACCAGAACGCCCTCGTGATTGGTCTGGCGCATGATCAGATCGAAGCCTTCGGGCAACAGCGCCCGGCAGCGCGTCTCGACATCGCCAAGCGTGTCGTGCCCGTAAAGCTCGGGCTGCCTCCGGCCCAGAAGGTTGAGATTGGGACCGTTGAGAAGATGGATGGTCTTGGTCATGCAGGCTCCGGACTGCGGGTTGAGGCAGGGCGGCAGCGGTGCGCCGGGCAGACACTATAGGGGTTGCGGCGAGAGCCGACAGCGGAAAATGCGCGCTTCCGATGCCAGTGGGATACTCTGCTATTGGACGCGGCAGGAAAGCTGACATAGGATCGCCCCGGTCGCGGACCGGCACCAGGGTCCGGCCCGCCAAACGGCAAGGGAGGATACCAGATGAAGACCGAATTGACCCGCCGGGCGATGCTCGCATCCACCGCCGCATTCGCAGTCTCCGCCACCGCCGCGCGGCGCCTGCGCGCGCAGGACAGGATCACGCTGCGCATGTCGACCCCGGCCTCGGAGACCGACCAGCGTTCGATCGCGCTCGCCACGGTCTTCGCCCCGGCCGTCGCCGACTTCGCCACCTACGAGCCGCATTACAATGCCAGCCTGATCAAGCAGAATTCCGAGCTGGAGGCCATCGCCTCGGGCGATCTGGAAATGTCGATCACCTCGGCGCAGGAGCTGGCGCAGTTCATGCCGGAGTTTTCGATCTTCGCCACCGGATACGTGCATCAGGACGCCGCGCATCAGGTGCGGGTGTTCAACGATCCGCTGATGGACGCCTTCAAGCAGAAGGCCGAGGACGAGCTTGGCGTCAAGCTGCTGGCGGTGATGTATCTTGGCCGGCGCCACGTCAACCTGCGCTTCTCGCGCGCCGAGCGCGACGTGCAGACCCCGGCCGATCTGGCCGGCGTCAAGCTGCGCATGCCCGGCACCGATGCCTGGCAGTTCCTGGGCAAGGCGCTGGGCGCCGATCCGGTGCCGATGGCCTTCACCGAGGTCTATACCGCGCTGCAGACCGGCGCGATCGACGGGCAGGACAATCCGCTGCCCACCGACAAGGACGCCAAGTTCTACGAGGTCACCAAGCAGATCTGCCTGACCTCGCATCTGGTCGATCTCAACTATGTCGCCTTCTCCAAGGCGGTGTGGGACGGGCTCAGCGCCGATCAGCAGGCGGTGGTGAAGAAGGCGGCCGAGGATGCCGCCGAAAGCGGCCGGCAGAAGCAGTTGAAGCTGGAGGACGAGCTGGCGCAGTTCTTCATCGATCAGGGCCTCGATGTCTACGAGCCCAACCTCAAGGCGTTCCGCGAACATGTCCAGGCCCAGTATGTCGGCTCGAAATTCGCCGCATCCTGGCCGGAGGGCGTTCTGGAAAAGGTCAACGCGCTGGGCGCCTGAACCTCACGACCGGTCGTGCCGGGGGCGGGGCTGTCCGCCTCCGGCCGCCCATGCGATCGGCTGCGGATGCGCCCGAAACGACATCGGACCGACGCAGGCCGGCGATCATCCCGAACCGGATCCGAGGGTAGGTTGGGCAGGTCATGAACTCCCTGATCGGAGGCATCCGGCAGCTGGCCGGCGCGCCCGCCATGCGCAAGGCCGTGGCGGCGCTCGATGTCCTGCTCGGACTGATCCGGCGTGCGGCCGAGGCGCTGGCCGCGCTGCTGATGGCGGTGATGTTTCTCACCTTCATCCTGCAGATCGCCGTCCGCTACTCGGCGCCGATTACCTGGCTGGCCGATCGCTTTCCGTTTCTGGAGCCTTCGAAATACGGCTGGACGCTCGACTTCAGCCTTCTGCTGTGGGTGTGGCTGGTGTTTCTGGGCAATGCGCTGGTGGTGCGCGAGCGCGATCACGTCACCTTCGACATCCTTTATGACTATGTCGGTCCCACCACCCGCAAGTGGTTCGCCATACTGGCCGCGCTGGCGATCAGCGTCGCGCTGATCGCCTCGATCGAACCGACCTGGGGCAAGTTCTACATCCTGCGGCTGAAGAAGACGGCGACCCTGTCGCAGATCTTCGGCGACGGCATCCGCATGCGGCACATCTATTCGGTCTATTTCGCCTTTCTCGCCATCGTTGCGGCACGCTATCTGTGGCGCATCCAGGACGTGGCGCGTCATGGGGCCGAACAGACCGGCCCGCATGCCGAGGGCCCGTACGATCCATGAGCCCGGAATTCCTCCTCAGCCTGCTGACCCTGTTCACGCTGGCCGCGATCGGTGCGCCGATCGCCTATGCAATCATCGTGGCAGCCGTTGTCTATCTCGCCGGCAGCGGTCAGAGCATCGGTCTGGTCGGCAAGGTGGTGATGGACGGGCTCTATTCCAGCTTCATCCTGCTGGCGGTGCCGCTCTTCATCGTCGCGGCCAACATCATGAATGCCGGCACCATCTCCGACCGGCTGCTGGGCTTCTGCGTGGCGCTGGTCGGCCGGTTCCGCGGCGGGCTGGGCCATGTCAACGTCGTCGCATCGCTGATCTTTTCCGGCATGTCCGGCTCGGCCGTCGCCGATGCGGCCGGCATCGGCAAGATCATCATCGAGATGATGACCCGTTCCGGGCACTATCCGCGCGGCTATGCCGCCGCGATCACCGCCGCCTCGGCCACGATCGGGCCGATCATCCCGCCCTCGATCCCGATGGTGCTCTATGCGCTGGTCTCCAACAGCTCCATCGGCTACCTGTTTCTGGGCGGCATCGTTCCCGGCCTGCTGATCGGCGCGGTGCTGATGGCGATGAACACCTGGATCTCGATCCGCCGCGGCTTTGCGCTGGAGGATCCGGTGCCGCTGCGCAAGCTGCCCGCGCACACGGTCAACGCCTTTCCCGCGCTGTTGATGCCCGCCATCCTGCTCTACGGCATCTATGGCGGGGTGACGACGCCGACCGAGGCGGCGGCGGTGGCGGCGGCCTATGCGCTGATCCTCGCCGCGCTGTTCTATCGGGCGCTCTCGGCCGGCACGCTCTATCGGATCCTGGTGGAAAGCGCGCGTTCCTCGGCCGCGGTGGGGCTGGTGATCGGCGGCGCGCTGATCCTCAATTACGTGGTGGCTTCGGAGAACATCCCCAACGTGCTGGCGCGCATGCTGGTCGGGCTCGACGTGGCCCCGCTGGTGTTTCTGCTCGGCGTCAACGTGCTGCTGCTGCTGCTGGGCTGTGTGCTGGACGCCACCACGCTGATCCTGGTGATCATCCCGCTGTTCCTGCCCTCCTGCCGCGAGCTGGGCATCGATCTGGTGCATTTCGGCGTGGTGGCGGTGGTCAACAGCATGATCGGTCTGATCACCCCGCCCTACGGCATCCTGCTTTTCGTCATCAACGCGGTCAGCCGCATTCCGCTGGGCGAGATCATCCGCGAGATCTGGGCCTTTCTGGCGGTGCTGATCCTGGCGCTGCTGGTGCTGATCCTGTGGCCGGGGCTGGTTCTGTTCCTGCCGCGGCTGTTCGGCTATCTCGGCTGAACCCGGGCGCGGTGCTCAGAACCCGGCCAGCGGGCGCAGATAGAGATCAAGCGCGGCGATGCCCAGCCGCCCCGATGCGGCGGGCGGCAGCAGCAGATCGACCCAGCCGGCCGCGATGGCGCGACCGCGACATTCCGAGAGGTCGAATTCGCTTGCGAGCCGGCCCCCGTCGCGCCGGAACACGCCCGGCGGCCGGGACAGGCTCGGCCCCTCTCTCAGGTTGAGACGGCACCAGGCACCCTCCGGCACGGTTTCGCCGAAATCGCAGACCATGCCGAGCACGCTGCCCGCGCTCAGCGCGCCGGGATGATGCTGCGGCAGGTCGATGCTGATCGAGACATAGCTGCCGGCAAATCCGTCGAAGAGGATGTCGAGCCCGCCACCGGCCGGCGTCTCCAGCCGCAGCGCATCCTCGGCCCCGTCATGGTGAAAGCCCAGCCCCTCGCCGAGGATGGCGCCGGTGACCGGTCGCGGCGGAGGCGAGGCGAAGACGGCCCGCTCATGCCAGATCACGCTGGGCTGCAGGAAATCCGCCAGCAGCGGAACCGCGGACCGCGCTGCCACCACCCCTGCAGCCTATCCCGCGGCCGGGGCGGTCGCCGGCGCAGCATTGGCCGCGCGCAGCACGGCAATGAAACCGCGCATCAGCTCCAGCATGGCCATATCCGTCGCCGCCGGATCGGTGAAGCTGCTGACCGACAGGCTGACCATGCGCCGGTCGAGCTCAATGAAGGCGCGCAGGAAACGCGGCGCGGTCACCGCGTCGGGGCGCGCTCCGCCTTCCTCCAGCCCCAGGATCAGCGCACCGTCTTCGCGCAGGCTGTGGGTAATGACGACCTTGCCCGCCGCGTCGCTGCGTGCAAGCAGCGCCTTGCCCGGCGCGCTGCGCAGGAAGTTCTCAAGCCGGTCGAGCGCGGTCTCGGTCTCGCCGCTCTCCGGAAACAGCGGTGCGGCCGAGACCGAGGCGGTCAGGAGATGGCGCGGCATTCCCGCACCGGGCCGCGTGCAATTCGTCATCAGGACGAAAACGGTCCGGTCGCCGGTTTCGATGGCGTCATCGCGCAGGCAGTACCCTTCGGGCGGCACGACAATCACCTCGCGCCCCTCGGCCCGGATCACCGCCCGCTCGCGCGATGCCGAGACCACCGCGACCGGTGCCGACGGCTCCGGGGCAGCGGTGGTCAGTTCGGAGGCGACATCGGCAAGATCGTCCACCAGCGCCCGGGTCTCGGCACAGCCGGAAAGGACAAGCCCCGCCAGCAGGAGGCGCAGAACCGGCGCTGGCCTCACGATCAGAGATCCGCGTAGATGTGCCGCTCGCCCGCGGCACCCGGGTGGGTCACGGCGCCGAGGCAGGTCTTGCCGACGAGCTGGGCGTATTTCCACAGCGCGCCGGAGCCATAGAGCGTCTCGCGCGGGCCGTTCCATTCCGCCCGCCGCCGCTCCAGCTCCTCATCGCTGAGATCGACCTCGATGGTCCCGGCCGCCGCGTCGATGGTGATGACATCGCCGTCGCGCACCAGCGCGATCGGGCCACCGCGCGCCGCTTCCGGCCCGACATGGCCGACGCAGAAGCCGCGCGTGGCGCCGGAAAACCGGCCATCGGTGATCAGCGCCACCTTCTTGCCCATGCCCTGGCCCGAAATCGCGGCGGTGGTCGCCAGCATCTCGCGCATGCCGGGGCCGCCCGCGGGACCCTCGTTGCGGATCACCAGCACCTCGCCCTCGCGATAGCTGCGCGCCTTGACCGCGGCAAAGCAGTCCTCCTCGGATTCGAAGACCCGCGCGGGGCCGGAGAAGCGCAGATGGTCGTCCTCCATCCCGGCCACCTTCACGATGGCGCCTTCGGGGGCGAGATTGCCCTTCAGCCCGGCGACGCCGCCCGTGGGCGAAAGCGGGGCGGAGATGGGATGGATCACCCTGCCATCGGGATCGCGCGTGATCAGCGCGATCTCCTCGCCGATGGTCCGGCCCGAGGCGGTCATGCAGTCCTCGTGGATCAGGCCCGCACTCGCCAGCTCCTTCAGCACCACCGGCACGCCGCCCGCCTCGTAGAGGTCCTTGGCGACATACTGCCCGCCGGGCTTGAGATCGACGAAATAGGGGGTGTCGCGGAAGATGTCGCAGACATCGTCGAGCGTGAAGGTGATGCCGGCCTCATGGGCGATCGCCGGCAGATGCAGCCCGGCATTGGTCGAGCCGCCGGTGGCGGCAACCACGCGGGCGGCATTCTCCAGCGCCTTGCGGGTGACGATGTCGCGGGCGCGGATGTTTCGCTCCAGCAGGTTCATCACCGCGCGGCCCGAGGCCTCGGCATACTGGTCGCGGCTTTCATAGGGGGCCGGCGCGCCGGAGGAATTGAACAGCGCCAGCCCGATCGCCTCGGACACGCAGGCCATGGTGTTGGCGGTGAACTGCCCGCCGCAGGCCCCGGCCGAGGGGCAGGCCAGCCGCTCGATCACGTCGAGCTGCTCGGCACTCATGGTGCCGGCCTGGTTCTTGCCGACCGCCTCGAACAAATCCTGCACCGTCAAGTCGCGGCCTTCATGCCGGCCGGGCAGGATCGAGCCGCCATAGAGGAACACCGAGGGCACGTTGAGGCGGACCATCGCCATCATCATCCCCGGCAGCGACTTGTCGCAGCCCGCCAGCCCCACCAGCGCGTCGTAGCAGTGCCCGCGCATGGTCAGCTCCACCGTGTCGGCAATCGCCTCACGGCTGGGCAGCGAGGAGCGCATGCCCTCATGGCCCATGGCGATGCCGTCGGTCACGGTGATGGTGGTGAACTCGCGCGGCGTGCCATTGGCCGCCTTGACCCCCAGCTTGGCCGCCTGCGCCTGACGGTTGAGCGCGATGTTGCAGGGCGCGGCCTCGTTCCAGCAGGTGGCCACGCCGACATAGGGGCGGTGGATCTCCTCCTCGCTCAGCCCCATCGCATACATGTAGGAGCGATGTGGCGCGCGGGCCGGGCCTTCGGAGACATGGCGGCTGGGCAGGCGAGACTTGTCGGTGATCTTGGCATCCATGGACGGAGACTCCGGAGGCTGTTGGGTAACCTAGACGAGCTTTAGGCGACCGGCCGGGCGAGCACAAGCTTCTGCCCGGCAGGGATCCGGTGGGCGCGCGAGGCTGCGGATGGGAGCGCTGGCGAGAGCGGTGACCGCGCCGCCTGAAACCCTGAACATTCAGGTGCGATCCGGTGCACTTGCCCGTGGCGCGAAGCGACACGGGCATGCGCCCGCCCGCCCCATGGCGGGCGCATTCGCGCCCACCCGGGCGGTCGCACGCCCTCGCGTTGGTGCCCGGAAAGACTTGGATTGAACACCTCATGCCATCATCCTCCCGGATGCGCCGGGCGAAACCGGTGTCGAACGGGCGCATGCCCGGTTCGCTTCGCTCCCCGGACGGGTGAACCCGACTGCACCCAACACACTTCAGGCGTATCGGAACAGGATTTCGGTGCGCATCGGCGGCCCGGCTTACGTCACCACATCCGCCTCGGTGCGGCCGATGAGTTCCTGAAGCCGGCAGATCGTCAGCGCCGCGCCGCGGATGCCCGCCACCGCCGTCTGCGGATCGGTCCCGGCGAGATCGCCGCCCTCGGCAAACTGCTCCAGATAAAGCCGGATGGTCGCGCCTTCGGTCCCGGTTCCCGACAGGCGGACCACAAAGCGCCCGCCACCCTCGAAGAACACACGGAAGCCCTGATGGTCGCTGTGCGAGCCGTCGACCGGGTCGTCATAGGCGTATTCGTCGGCCCGGCTGATCACCAGCCCGTTCACCTGCGTGCCGGCAAGCCCGCTGCAGACCTCGCCCAGATGCCGCATCACCGCCTGCGCCGCTTCGGTGGGCACCTCCTCGTAATCGTGGCGGGTGTAGAAGTTGCGGCCGTACTCGGCCCAGTGCTCGGCCATGATCTGCGCCACCGGCACCCGGCGTTCGGCGAGGATGTTTAGCCACAACAGCACCGCCCACAGCCCGTCCTTCTCGCGCACATGGTTCGCGCCCGTCCCGGCGCTTTCCTCGCCGCAAATGGTCACCCGCCCGGCATCGAGCAGATTGCCGAAGAACTTCCAGCCGGTCGGCGTCTCGTAGCAGGCGATGCCGAGCTTCTCCGCCACCCGGTCGCAAGCGGCGCTCGTCGGCATGGAGCGGGCGACGCCGGCCAGCCCGTTGCGATAGGCCGGGGCGAGATGCGCGTTGGCCGCCAGTACCGCGAGGCTGTCGGAGGGCGCGACATAGACCCCCCGGCCGAGGATAAGGTTGCGGTCGCCATCGCCGTCGGAGGCGGCAGCGAAATCGGGCGCATCCGGCCCCATCACCAGATCGACCAGATCGCGCGCCCAGACCAGGTTGGGGTCGGGATGGCCGCCGCCGAAATCCTCCGACGGCACCGCATTGACCACGCTGCCCGGGGCCGCGCCCAGCCGATCCTCGAAGATCGCCTTCGCATAGGGCCCGGTCACGGCATGCATGGCGTCGAAACGCATGGCGAAGCCGGACGCGAACAGCGCCCGGATGCGGTCGAAGTCGAACAGCCCCTCCATCAGCGTCAGATAGTCGGCCACCGGATCGACGATCTCGATCGTCATCGGGCCGAGCGCGGTCTTGCCGATGCGCGAGAGATCGACATCGTCGGCCTCGGCGATGCGATAGCGCGTCAGCCCCCAGCTCGCCGCATGGATGCGCTCGGTCATCGCCTCGGGCGCCGGTCCGCCATTGGCGGCGTTGAACTTGACGCCGAAATCGCCCTCCGGCCCGCCGGGATTGTGGCTGGCCGACAGGATCAGCC
>RFIR01000093.1 GCA_003695135.1 Alphaproteobacteria bacterium
GCCGGCATCGGCCCATTCCGCCTGCCGCGCCTGCAGATCGCGCCAGACCCCATCGTTTTCCAGCCGCGAGGCCACCATCACCACCGCGTCGCAGGCGAAGGACGTGGTGGTATCGGTGAAGACGCAGTTGGACACCACGTGATCGGCGCCGATGGCGGTCACGCCGCGGTTCAGCACCACATTCACGCCCATGCCGGCCAGCCTGCGGTGGATCCTGTGCTGCTCCAGCGTGTTGCGCGTCCATTCCGACAGGAAGGCCGAGGTGGTGATGATGGTGACCTCGCAGCCCGCGCCGGCCAGCAGCTCGGCCAGAACCCCGCCCATGTAATAGTGATCATCGTCAAAGATCACCACGCGCCCGGCAGGCAACCTGCCATCCATGATGTCGTCGGGAGTGAACAGCGGCATGGCGGCGTCGATGGGCATCGGCACCACATGCTGGCGGCTGACCCCGTCGGCCCGCCAGCGCGCGCCGGTGGCGATGCAGACATGCTGGAAGCCGAATTCGAGGATCTGCCCGGCATCGAGTTCGCTGTCGAAATAGGTCTCGACATTGGGCTTCTGCCCGATCTGGAAGGCGCGGTAATCGGCCACCCGGCCCCAGGCGGCGAGGCCCGGCAGCCTGCGCTCGCGCGCCACCCGGCCGCCGAGTTCGGTGCCCGCCTCGGCCAGCGCCACGTCATAGCCGCGATTGGCGCAGGCGAGCGCGGCCTCCAGCCCGGCAGGCCCCGCGCCGACCACAAGCACGGTTCGGCTCTCGCCCTTCGGGTTCATCCGCTCCGGATGCCAGCCCTTGCGCCATTCCTCCATGAAGGTGGGGTTCTGGGTGCAGCGGCTGATCGACATGGTCATGTCGCCCGAGATGCAGATGTTGCAGCCGATGCATTCGCGGATGTCCTCGATGCGGCCCTCCTCGATCTTCCTGGGCAGGAAGGGATCGGCGATGGAGGGCCGGGCGCAGCCGATCAGGTCGAGCACGCCCTGCCGGACCATGCGCGCCATCACGTCGGGGCTGGTGAAGCGGCCGACGCCGACCACCGGCCGGTCGGTCATCTCGCGTATGCCGCGCACGAGCGCCTCCTGCGCCGCCTCTTCGGTGAAGCGCGAGGGGCCGGAGCAGTCCTCCCATGTGCCGTGGGCGAGGTCCCACAGATCGGGCAGGTTGCGGTTCATCTCGATGAACTCGCGCAGCTCGGCATTGGAAAGGCCCAGATCCCCGATGGTCTCGTCGAGGCTGACGCGCATGGTGATCCCCATCGCCCCGCCCACCGCCTCGCGCAGATCGGCGACCACCTCGCGGGCAAAGCGGGAGCGGTTCTCCAGGCTGCCGCCATATTCGTCGCTGCGGTGATTGGTGGCGCGGCTGAGGAAGTGCTGGAAGATGCCGAAGCCATGCGCGCCATAGAGGCAGATCAGATCGAACCCGGCCCGCTGCGCGCGGCGCGCGGCATTGACGAACCAGCGGCGCAGGTCGCGGATCTCGGCACGATCCAGCGCGCGGGCCTGCACCGGGTCGTTGGTGAAGGTGCGGATCGGCTGGGCCGAGACCGCCAGCGGCACCTCGCGCGTATAGAGGTTCGGCCCGTTCACGCCGGAATAGGCGAGCTGGATGCCCGCGAGCGCCCCGTGGCGGTGGATCGCATCGGCCATCCGCGCCAGCGCGGGAATGTCGCGGTCGTCCCACAGCCTGAGCTCGATGAAGGGGGTGATTTCCGATGTGTGGTGCATCTCGCACTGCTCGGTGAACACCACGGCCCAGCCGCCCTCGGCCTTGACCCCGCGCATCGCCGCGGCGGCCGAGGGGTCGCGGTAGCCGCCGCCATTGCAATGCGGCACCTGGAAGAAACGGTTCCTGGCGGTGACCGGCCCGATGCGCACCGGTTCGAACAGGATGTCGTAGCGGGGATCGCGCATTCTGCCTCCTGACGCGACGGATTCGCAGGGCAGGATAGCCGCTGGCGGCCGGAACGGAAGGGCGGGATGAGAAGGGGGGATCGGCGGCACGCCTCTGGACCTGCCGGGATTTGCAAGCATGGAATTGAACAAACCCTCATGCTGAAAGAGCCTTGCGAAACTCCACCCGCCAGACCCTGTCGAATCGCTGGGGCGCCGCGAAATGCGGCGCCGGCGCCGTTTGCGTTGATTTTCATTGTTGATTGAAAAATATTGATTGCGAAATTATTTTCTAATTACTTTACACGCGCACAGGTGTGATCAATAAATATTTTAGTACATACATATTTTCTGCGTGTATTCGAGTTTTGCATGGGTTTCTTCTTCCAATTATTTTGAATACACGCAGACTTTATACGTCTGAAACCTTGCGCATTCAGTGTGCTCAGCTGCATCCGGGTTTTGCACGAATCCTCATCGGTTGGCATCGGCCCCCCAAACGCGGTCGACAAGCACCCGCCCCACACCATCACTCATCCCCCGGCACGCCGTAGGACGGCGCCGCACGCGGATCGAGCGCGCGCTGGACATAGTCGGCGATCTGCGGCTTGTAGACGCGCCAGGCCGCCTCGATGGCGGCGATCGGGCAGTCCTCGGTCCAGTCGCAGCGCAGATCGACGATCGGCCATGGCACCCGGTCGCAGATCTGCATACCGGCCGAATGGACCGGCCCGGCCTCGCCGCCCGCCTCCAGCCCCGCGCGCAGGGCGGCCAGCAACCGGTCGCCCAGATGGCCGGCGCTCGCCTCGAAGGCGGCGACGATGGCCTGCGGCACGCCGTCATTGGCCAGAAGGTTGCCCGCCGAGATCACGTCCCTTCCCGCGGCATCGGTCCAGATGCCGAGGGACCGTGCCCCGGAATGGATCGCGGTCCGGCCCGCCGCATCGATCGCCAGGACCTGCCGGTATTCGAGATGTTCGGCCCGCTCCCGGATCCCGGCGACGGCCTGTGCGGCAGACGCGCCGCCCTGCATCAGGTCGAGCGCCAGCGGCCCCAGCCGCGGATCGGTCACGTTCTGGCTGGCGACCGCGCCGACACCGGCGCGGGTGTATGCACAGCGTGCGGCGACGGCGGGCGAGGAAGAGGAGATCGCCACGCCGAACATGCCGGTCTGCGCGCAGCGGGCGACGAGCGAGAAGGTCATCGGCTCAGTCCGGAATCACGGCGGTGGCGTCGATCTCCACCAGCCATTCGGGACGCGCCAGCGCGCTGACCACCAGCCCGGTCGAGACCGGATGCACGCCGCGAATGTATTCGCCCATGGTGCGATAGACCGCCTCGCGATGGCGCACATCGGTGATGTAGACCACCAGCTTGACCAGATGCTCCATGCCGCCGCCGGCCTCCTCGATCAGCTGACGGATGTTTTGCATCACCTTGTGGGTCTGTTCGGCGGGGTCGTGGCTGGCGATGTTCACCGCATCGTCGAGGTTCTGCGGGCACTGGCCGCGCAGCCAGACGGTGCGCCCGCCGCGCGTGACCACGGCCTGGCAGAGATCGTTGTCGAGATTCTGCTCCGGATAGGTGTCCCGGGTGTTGAACTTGCGGATGCGGAGATGTGCCATCGTGTCATTCCCTGCGTGCGGGCGCTGCGGTCCCGGCTTCTTCCTGCGGCCTGTATGCGCGATAGGCGCGCTGGATGGCAATCTGGTCGGCGAGGAACTTCGCGTCGTGCCAGACCCCCCAGATGAAGGAGGAGCCGCGCCGCGACAGCCAGGGCAGGCCGAGGAAATAGACGCCCGGCTCCGAGGACACCCCGCGCTGATGCCGCGGGCGGCCGTCCGCGTCGAAGGCATCGACCTTCAGCCAGCCGAAATCGAGCGCAAACCCGGTGGCCCAGATGATGGTTCCGATACCGGCCTCGGCAAGGTCGAGGCTTCGTATGGGGTTCGTGACGCAGTCGGGATCGGGGCCGATCAGCCGCGCTTCCGGCTCCGGCGGCAGGTCGCAGCCGTTGCGGGCGATCCAGGCATCGGCCTCGTCGAGCAGGGCGAGGTAGTTGGCATCGCCTGCTTCGATGTTGCGCGCGAGGTCGTCGGCGAAGCGGATCACCCCGTCCTCATGGCTTTCGGTGCGGCCGAGCAGGACCATGCCGCGTTCGGCGAGCCGGCGGAAATCGACCGTGTGCCCGCCATCGGCGCCGCTGACCGCGATGGTGACATGCTCGGCCCCCGCCGGCGGCGTCACCGCGTCCCATTTGCCCAGCACGCCCAGCCACCAGACGAAATCGCGCCCGCGATAGCGCCGCGGCGGGCGGTCATGCGGACCGACCGAGAGATGGACCCGCCGCCCGGCGCGCAACAGCTCGTCGGCGATCTGCACGCCCGAGGAGCCAGCCCCGACCACCAGCACCGCACCATCGGGCAGCGCGTCGGGATTGCGGTAGCCGGTCGAGTGGATCTGGGTGACCGGCGCGTCTTGCGGCACGATGGGCGGAATCGCCGGGCGCTGGAACGGGCCGGTGGCGGCGACGACGAAACCGGCCTCGATGGTCCCGGCCGAGGTTTCGGCGACAAAGCCGGGCCGGCCCTCGTTGCGCCGCACCTCCCGCACCTCGACGCCGGTGCGTACCGGTGCCGCGATCTGGTCGGCATAGGCCACGAAATAGTCCGCGATCTCCTCCTTGCCGGGAAAGCCGTCAGGCGGGGTGCGCTCGAACTCGCGGCCCGGGAACCGGTCATGCCAGGCCGGGCCGTTGGCCACCAGGCTGTCCCAGCGTTCGGAGCGCCAGCGTTCGGCGATGCGCCCACGCTCCAGCACCAGATGCGGGATCGACAGCCGGCCCAGATGCTCGCTCATCGCCAGCCCCGCCTGGCCGCCGCCGACGACCAGCACCTCCGTTCTTTCTGTCGCCATTCCGTCCCCCTGCGCCGCCGCCACGGTTGGCGCGACACGCTATTCGAGGCGCCGGGCGGGGGGAACCCCGTTTCGAGCACCCGGCGCGGTGGCCCGAACGCTCAGCCGGCCTCCTCGGGCCAGTAGAGCCGCATGGGGTTGTCGACGAGCAGCCTGCGCTGCAGCTCCGCCGTCGGCGCGATGCGCGGGATCACATCGACCAGCGCGCCGTCATCGGGCATGTGGCTCTTCATGTTGGGATGCGGCCAGTCGGTGCCCCACAGCACCCGGTCGGGAAAGCGTTGGACCAGCAGCCGCGCGAAGGGGACAACATCGTCATAGGGCGGACCGGCGACGGTCAGCCGCTCGGGGCAGGAGACCTTGACCCAGACATCGGGCGAGGCGTCGAGAAAGCGGAGGAAGGCGGCGAAGCCGGCGCCATCCACCCCGGCCGACACGTCGGGCCGGCCCATGTGATCGACCACCACGATGCCGGGCAGCCGGCGGATGAGCGGGGCGACCTCATCCAGATCCTGCCCCTCGAAATAGACCACGAAATGCCAGCCGAGCCGTACCACGCGCTCGGCGATGCGCTCGAACACCGCATGCGGCGTGGCATCGACCAGCCGCCTGACGAAGTTGAAGCGCACCGCGCGCACGCCGACGGCATCGAGCGCGCGCAGCTCCGCGTCGCTCACCTCGGGGCCAAGCATGGCCACGCCGCGCGCGCGGCCCTGCGCGGCGATCAGCGCATCGGCCAGCGCGGCATTGTCACGTCCATGGCAGGTCGCCTGCACGATAACGTTGCGCGAAAACCCCAGATGGTCGCGCAGCGCAAAGAGCTTGTCCCTGGGCGCATCGCAGGGTGTGTATTTGCGCTCCGGCGCGAAGGGAAAGCGGTCGGCCGGCCCGAAGACATGGCAATGGGCGTCGACCGCGCCGGCCGGCGGGCGGAAATCGGGCCGCTTCGGTGAGGGGTGAAACGGCAGGTAACCGGGGGTCATGCCGCTGCCGCCTCGGCCCGCGCCGGGGCGTGCGGCACCGGGAACACCACGCCGTCCATCAGCTTGCGCGCGGTGCGCAGCACCTCGGCGCGGGCCACTGTGCCGCCTTCGAGATGGCCGACCACGGTCATCTCGCCGGTGGGATGCTCGACGGAGAGCGCCTTGACCGCCCCTTCGGGCAGCACGGCGAGGTCGTTGCCGACCGCGCCTTCGCTCAGGCAGGCGGTGGCGACCGAGACCGCGCCCAGCACGCCGATCGCCTTGTGGCAGCGATGGGGGATGAAGGTGCGGGTGCCGATGGCGCCGCCGCGAGCGGGCGGGGCCAGCATGGTCATCTTCGGCACCGTCTTCTGGGCGACATCGCCGAGATTCATCGCCGGCCCCGCCTTCAGCCGGATCGATTCCAGCCGCGCACGCAGCGCCGCGTCGGCCTCCAGCGCCTCCGGGCTTTCCTGCCCGGTGATGCCCAGATCGGCCGCGCGCATCACCACGCAAGGCATGCCGTTGTCGATCAGCGTGACCGCGATGCCGTCGATCTCGTCACGGACATTCCCGGTGGGAAACAGCGCCCCGCAGCTGGCCCCGGCGGTGTCGCGGAACTCGATCGGCACCGGCGCCGCCCCGCCCGGCACACCGTCGATACGCGCCTCGCCGCGATAGGTCACCACGCCGCCCGGCGTGCGCACCCGGGCGATGGCGATCTGGCCGGAGTTTTCCATGAAGATCGTCACCGGGGTCTCGCCATCGCGGGCCGGCACCAGCCCGCGCTCGATGGCGAAGGGGCCGACGCCGGCGAGGATGTTGCCGCAATTCTGCGCATCGGTGACCACGGGGCGGTCGACGAAGACCTGCAGGAACAGATAATCGACATCGACACCGGGCCGGGCGGAGGGGCGGACCACCGCCACCTTGGAGGTCAGCGGGTCTGCGCCGCCCATGCCGTCGATCTGGCGCGGATCGGGCGAGCCCATCACGCCGAGCAGCACCGCATCGCGCGCCGCCGGGTCGGCAGGCAGGTCGGAGGCGAGGAAATAGCCGCCCTTCGAGGTGCCGCCGCGCATCCACATGACGCGAATCCCCTCAGACATATTTCAGCCCCTTCTCGGACAGCCGGCCGCGCATGTCGTAGATGTCGAGGCCGAGCTCGCCCGCGGCAAGGCGCCGGCGCTTGGCCTCCTCGCCATCGAGCCTTGCCTGCGCCTTCTCCATCACCGCACCCGCCTGCGCGCGCGGGACCACGCAGACCCCGTCATCATCGGCTACGATCACGTCGCCTGGATGGACCAGCGCCCCGGCGCAGACGATGGGCACGTTGACCGAACCGAGGGTCTCCTTGACCGTGCCCTGGGCGCTGATCGCGCTCGACCACACGCCGAAGCCCATCGCACGCAGGTCGCGCGTGTCGCGCACGCCGGCATCGATGACCAGCGCACGGCAGCCGCGGGCCATGGCCGAGGTCGCCAAGAGGTCGCCGAAATAGCCCATGTCGCAGGGCGCGGTGGGGGCGAGCACCATGATGTCGCCCTCGGCAAGCTGCTCGATGGCAACATGCACCATCCAGTTGTCGCCCGGCGGCGCGCTGATGGTGACCGCCGATCCGGCGATGGCGAAATCGGTCTGAATGGGGCGCAGGCGCGAGGACATCAGCCCCGTCCGCCCCTGCGCCTCGTGCACCGTGGCCACCCCGGCCGCACCCAGCCGCGCGATCAGCGCCGGATCGGCGCGGGCGATATCCTGAACCACGACTGCCATCTGCCTGTCCCCCCTAATGGCGCGGGCGCGCCCGGCCCGAGTTCGTGCCGGCGCCCGCGTTCAAAGCTCGTCGACGGTGCGCGGAAAGATGGCCTGGAACCCCTCGGCATAGGCGCAATCGCGCCCGCCGGCCTGCCCGCCGGAATTGCGCTTGAAATGGTTGGCGCGCTGCTGGGCGAGACGGGTGTAGTAGTCCCACAGATGCACCTGCCCGTTCATGCACTCCATCGCCGCGCGCTTCTTCTCCCATACCGGCGAGATGTCGAGAAACACGTTGGGTTTCCAGCCCATCTGCTCGGTCTGATGCGGCTCGAACAGATAGAGCTGCGGCGCGCCCAGCACCGTCTCGCCCGGATTGTGGCCCCAGGCCTGGGCGATCATCCGGGTCTCCAGCGCGATCTGCGTGGTGTACATGTGGTCGGTGTTGTAGGGGTCGTATTGCGAATGGCTCATCATGAAGGCGGGCTGGACGCGGCGGACGACATCGACGAGGCGGAACTTGTCCTCGCGGTCGAGATGCAGCGGATAGTCGCCCAGATCCATGGCGACCAGATCGTGCACGCCCAGCACCTCGGCCGCCGCCTCCGCCTCGGCCCGGCGGACCGCCTTGACCTCGTCGAGGCTCTTGCCCTGCTTCCACAGCCGCGCGCTCTCGCCGCGCTCGCCGAAGCTGAGGCAGACCACCGTGACCGCGTAGCCCTTCTCGGCATGCAGGGCGATCGCCCCGCCGCAGCGCCAGACGAAATCGGCGGCATGGGCCGAGATGATGAGGGCGGTCCTGGCAGCGGTCATGGGCTGGCCTCCGGGTGGTTCCGATCCTGCCGCATCCTTGCCGCAGGCGCCGGAAGGGCACAAATTGAAATGCCGCCGGGTCGATAAGAAATGTCTATAGCTTCTGTGCGCGGCGCGATTCCTGTGGCAGTCTCGGCGCCTCCCACGGGCAGCGGCGGGACGCAGGCATGAATGACGAGACGAGACTGGAGCGGCTGGCCTTCATCGGTTTCGGCGAGGCCGCGACCGCCTTTCTGACCGGCTGGGCGGATCGGCGCCCGGCGCGGGTTTCGGCCTTCGACATCAAGACCGATGCGCCGCAGACCCGAACGGAGATGCTCGCGCGCTATGAGGCGCATGTCATCTGCGGCGCGATGGAGATCGCGGCCGCGCTGGAAGAGGCGGAGGCGGTCTTCAGCGTCGTGACCGCCGATCAGGCGCTGGCGGCAGCGCGTGCGGCGGCGCCGGCCCTGCCGGAGGGCGCGCTGTGGCTCGACTGCAATTCCTGCGCGCCGGAAACCAAGCGCCGGGCGGCGGAGGCGATCGAGGCGGCGGGCGGGCGCTATGTCGATGTCGCGGTGATGGCGCCGGTGCGCAAGCTGCAGCACCGGGTGCCTTTGCTGGTCTCCGGGCCCCATGCGGGGCTGGCCTGCGCCGTGCTGCGCGGGCTCGACATGCGCCCCGAGATCGCCGGCGACACAGTCGGCCAGGCCTCCACCGTCAAGATGCTGCGCTCGGTGATGGTCAAGGGGCTGGAGGCGCTCTGCGCCGAATGCTTCCTCGCCGCGCGGCGGGCGGGGGTGGAGGCGCAGGTACTGGCCTCGCTGGAAGCCTCCGATCCCGACATCGACTGGCGCCACCGCGCGAGCTACAATCTGGAACGGATGATGGTCCATGGCACCCGGCGCGCGGCCGAGATGCGCGAGGTCGCCGCCACTCTCTCTGCGCTGGGACTGCCCGGCGGGCTGAGCCCGGCCATCGCCGAATGGCAGGAGGCGATCGCCCGACTCGGCCTCGATCCCGGCGCGGACGAGCTGAGCGAACGCCTCGACCGGGTGCTGGCGAAGCTGTGAGCGGGCCGCGGCGGGACGGAGAGGGTCCGGGGTTCGGGCCCGGAGCGTGTCGCATGAATCGAGTCCTTCCGCCCATGGCGCGAAGCGACACGGGCATGCGCCCGCCCGCCCCATGGCGGGCGCATTCGCGCCCACCCGGGCGGTCGCCTCCCCTTGCGTCGGGAACGGGGGCGAACCGGATTGGAAATGACGCGCCTTGGCGATCAGCAAATGGCCGCATTCCAGTCGCGGCGGGGCCGGTTCACGGCGCCTGCCGCGCGCGTTCGGTGCCCTCGACCCCGCTCCGCCCGTCCCCGCGCCCGGTCAGAGCGCACCAGGCATCGTATTGCGACAGGAAGATGCGGCCGTTGAGCTCTTCCAGAAGATGGCTGCGCTTCAACCGGTCCATCACCGGTCCCTTCACCTCGGAGAAGTGAAAGCCGATGCCGGCATCGCGCAGACGCCGGTTGAGCTCCTCCAGCGTCTCCAGCGCCGAAAAGTCGATCTCGTTGACCGCCGACATCATCAGCACCACGTTGCGGATCGGATCGCCGCGATGGATCCGCTCCAGGATCATCTCCTCCACGAAGCGGGCATTGACGAAATAGAGGCTCTCGTCGACCCGCAGGGTCAGAAGGCCGGGGTCGACCTCCACCTTGTGCCGGCGGATGTTGCGCATGTGATGGGTGCCCGGCACCAGCCCGACCTCGGCGACATGCGGGCGGGCGGTGTTGTAGAGATGGAGCAGCAGCGACACGATCACGCCCGCGGCCACGCCCGCCTCCACGCCCGCGCCCAGCGTGACGAGGATGGTCGCGGCGACGGCAAGGAAATCGGCGCGGCGATAGGCCCATGTCCGGCGCAGGATCGAGAAATCGACCAGA
>RFIR01000094.1 GCA_003695135.1 Alphaproteobacteria bacterium
CCGAAGCTGACCTCGGTGCCGAGCGAGCGGCGCGAGGCGAGCGCGGTGATCTCGTCGACCGGAAAGGTCCGCTCGGCGAGGATGTTGAGCATTTCACGGCCGACATTCCCCGTCGCCCCGGCGACGGCAACACGATAGCCCATGGTTCCGACCTCTGGAAAAGCGATGATCCGCGGCTCTCTAGCCGAGACGCGCCGAATTGTGAAATGCGAAGTTCGCAGATTCCGGTATATCAGGGGGCATGTGGAAGATCGCCCTCATCGCCTCCTTCCTGCCCGCTGCCGCCATGGCCGGTCAGGTCGACATCCTGTTCGCCAAGGCCATCCGCACCGGCTCGTCCTGGGAAATCCGCGTCACGCTGCGCCACAAGGATACCGGTTGGGATCACTACGCCGACCGCTGGGATGTCCGCCTGCCCGACGGCACGGTTGCGGGCACCCGCGTGCTGCTGCATCCGCACGAACGTGAACAGCCCTTTACCCGCGGGCTGAGCGGGGTGCGGATTCCCGACGATGTGAGCCGGGTGGAAATCCACGCCCATGACAACGTCCACGGCTGGTCCGAGGATGTCTATGTCCTGAGCCTGAGGGAGCCGTAGCCCGCGGTCATGCGGTCGGGCGCACCGACCCCGCCGCTCGCCGCCCCGCCCTCAGACCGCGCCGGCCGGTGCGAGCTTTTCCTCCCAGCGATGGAAGATGCCCAGGCGCAGAACCGGGCTCAGCAGGGCAAGGGCGAGCCCAGCTGCCAGCGCGCCGCCCATTACCGCGGCGCCCCACTGCGCCAGTTGCGCCGCGCCCATCGCCTTGAAGGCCCCGACCGTGCCGAGAAGCGTGGCCGAGATCCACGAGCCGGCCGAGACCGCGCCGGTGACGCCCAGCCGCAGCCGCCAGATCAGCGGCAGTTCGTGAAAGATCAGCCCCTCGGCAAAGGACAGGAGCGGCAGCGCCATCCGCCCGATGACGAAGGCATTGGCGGTAAGCAGGCCGACCACCAGAAGCTTGGCGATCAGCTTGGGCGAAATCTTCGCCGGATCGAGACCGGTGCGCAATACCAGCAGGGTCAGGCCGCTGAGCCACAGCAGCACCAGCGAGGCGGCGACGAAACGGTGGATGCGGCGCAGCTCCAGCAGACGATGCCCGCTGACCGGCCGGGTGATGGTGCCCAGGAACCGGCTATCGGCATAGATGGCCAGCCCGAGACCCAGTGCCAGACCGACGAGATGGCCCAGACGCACGACATCGAACACAAGCTGATCGGACACGAACCCTACTCCCCAGCAGCAGATCCCCACGCCCCCCGCTGGTGACGTTCGGCCGGGAGATTGGCGATTTTGTGGCGCAGGGGCCGGGTTCGGACCCGAATGCGCCCGGGATTTGACCGGAATTAACTCCGTCGCCGCCGCGGCCCGCGGGTCAGAGCGAGGCGTCGAGCGCCGCGACGATGGCATCGCCCATTTCGGCCGTGCCCACCGGCGTGCCGCCCTCGGGTCCCGTCAGGTCGGCGGTGCGCAGCCCGTCGGCCAGCACCTTCTCCACCGCCGCCTCCAGCCGGTCGGCCTCGGCCCCGGCATCGAAGGAGTAGCGCAGCGCCATGGCGAAGCTGAGGATGCAGGCGATCGGGTTGGCCTTGCCCTGCCCGGCAATATCGGGCGCGCTGCCATGGACGGGCTCGTAAAGCGCCTTGGGCCGGCCGTTTTCCATCGGCGCGCCGAGGCTGGCCGAGGGCAGCATGCCGAGCGAGCCGGTCAGCATGGCGGCGAGATCGGACAGGATGTCGCCGAACAGATTGTCGGTGACGATGACGTCGAACTGCTTGGGCCGGCGCGACAACTGCATAGCGCCGGCATCGGCATACATGTGCGAAAGTTCCACATCGGGGTACTCGGCATCGTGGATCTCGGTGACCACCTGCCGCCACAGCACGCCCGATTCCATCACATTGGCCTTTTCCATCGAGCAGACCCGGTTGTCGCGCTTGCGGGCAAGCTCGAAGCCGGTCCGCGCGATGCGGGCGATCTCCGATTCGGTATAGCGCTGGGTGTTGATGCCCACCCGCTCATTGCCTTCCTCGAAGATGCCGCGCGGCTCGCCGAAATAGATGCCCGAGGTCAGCTCGCGCAGGATCATGATGTCGAGCCCGGCAACCACCTCGCGCTTCATCGACGAGAAATCGGCCAGCGCGTCGAAGCATTTGGCCGGGCGGAGATTGGCGTAGAGATCCATTTCCTTGCGCAGCCGCAACAGCCCGCGCTCGGGCTTGACCTCGAAGGGCAGATCGTCCCATTTCGGCCCGCCGACCGCGCCCAGCAGCACCGCATCGACCGACTGCGCCTTCGCCATCGCCGCATCGGTCAAGGGCGTGCCATGCGCGTCATAGGAACAGCCGCCGACCAGATCCTCGCTGACCTCGAAGACAAGCCCGCGCCGCGCGCCCATCCAGTCGATGATCTTGCGCACCTCGGCCATCACCTCGGGGCCGATGCCGTCGCCGGGCAGGATGAGAAGCGTGTTGGTCATGCGGGGATCCCTCGTCGCGATATCCGCGCCTGCCTAGTGAAGCGGTGCCGGAGGGTCAAGCATCCAGAAACGGGCCGATCGCCTCGGCGAGATGGTCCCAGACCCGGCGGATGCGCGGGGTGCTGCGCAGCGCCTCATGCGCCGACAGCCAGACCGGCAGGCTGGGCAGCGGCAGGTCGGCAAACAGCCGCTCCAGCCCCGGTTCGGCCTCGGCCGCCCCGATCTGGGCGATGCCTATGCCGCAGCCCGCGCGCAACAGCGCCCAGCACACCGCCTGATCGTCGCAGCGCAGCGCAAAGCTGTGGCGGCTGACCGGGAAGCCGCGTTCGCGGAAACCGCGGATCATCACGTCGGAGCGGTCATAGCCGATCAGCGTATGCTTCAGCAGCGCCTCGGGCGTCTCCGGCCGGCCATGTCGGTCGAGATAGCTGCGTGCCGCGAAGAAGCCCAGCTTCATGTCGCCCAGATGGCGGGCGAGGATGTCGAGCTGTTCGGGGCGGTACATGCGGATGGCGATATCGGCCTCGCGGAACAGCAGGTTCTCGGTGGTGTCCGACGGCACCAGCTCGATCTCGATCTCCGGCTCGGCCTCGCGCAGACCGGCGAGGATGCCGGGCAGCCAGCTGTGCGAGACGAAGACGCTGGCGGTGATGCGCACCGTGCCGGCGATGCTCGCCTCGCGCCCAGCCGCGGCGAGCGACAGCCGCGCCGCGCCCTCGGCCATCGCCTCGGCGGCGGGCATCAGCGACCGGCCGAACTCGGTCAGCGCCAGCCCGCGCGGGTGACGGGCGAAGACCGCGCCGCCCAGCGCCGCCTCCAGCGCGCGGACCTGCCGGCCCGTGGTCGGCTGGCTGAGCCCCAGCGCATGGGCGGCAGCCGAGAGCGACCCCGTCCGCGCCACGGCGAGCAGGGTCTGGACCAGCCGCCAGTCGAGATCGGGGAGGGCTGCTGCCATTCATTGGTGCATATATGATCATCAGAATATGGCAATATCCATTCATTGGTGAGGGCACTATTCTCTCCGGAACATGTCGCATTCGATCCGATCAGCTCCGGTTTCCAACGCAAGGGCAGGCGCCCGCCCGGGTGGGCGCGAATGCGCCCGCCTGTGGGGCGGGCGGGCGCATGCCCGGATCGCTTCGCGCTCCGGGCCGCTGAATCCGACCACGCGCGACGCGTTCTTGCGACTGTTCACCCCCGATCACGGAGGCAAGCCATGACGCAGACCGCACTCATCCTCGGCGCCAGCGGGCATTTCGGCCGCCACGCCGCCGAGGCCTTCGCGCAGGCCGGCTGGACGGTC
>RFIR01000095.1 GCA_003695135.1 Alphaproteobacteria bacterium
GTGGCGCCTGCCGGGTTGGGGCTGGTCGCGATTGCCGGCGCCGTCGACTGGGCCGTGCTCATGCGGCCGCAGGCCGATACCGTCATGGTCAGTGCGAGGGCAGCCAGGGCGAGCTTGTACATGTCGTTCCTCCGTTGCGTTCTGGGGTGCCGCGCAATGCGGCACCGGACAGAAGACACCGCTGCCGGCGAATTATTCCGCCCGAAGGGAATAATTTTCCCTGCCCGGGTGTATTCTGTCGCGTGCAACGAGGAGAGCGTCTTGACGGACCGGTCGCGTGAGATCGAAGCCTGCATTCCCGATCTGCGCCGCTACGCGCTGGTGCTCTGCCGTGACCGGGACGAGGCGGACGATCTGGTACAGGACACGCTGGAACGGGCGCTCTCGCGCTGGGTGCTGCGCCGGCCCGGTGGCGCCCTGCGCCCCTGGCTCTTTGCCATCCAGCGCAATCTCTTTCTCAATGCGCGGCGACGCGATGCCCGGTCGCGGCGGCTGTTCGCGCCGGGTGGAGAGTTCGAGGGCGAAGCCGGTGCCCCGCCGGAGGCGGCGCTGGAACTGCGCCAGACGCTGGAGATGATCGACACCTTGCCGGAGACGCAGAAAAGCGCGCTGGTTCTGGTCGCCATCGAGGGATTCACCTATGCCGAGACTGCCGCGATCATGGGTGTCGCCGAGGGAACGGTCATGTCGCGGCTGAGCCGCGCGAGAGCCCATCTGCGCAAGCTTGGGGATGCGCCGTCCGGCGGATCCCGGCTGAGGAGAGTGAAGTGACCAAGCGTGCAAGACCCGTGGGCGAGGACGATCTGACCGCCTATGTCGACGACGCGCTGTCGCCCGAAAGACGCGCATTGCTCGAACGCTGGCTCGACGATCATCCCGAGGAGAGGGCGCGTCTGGAAAGGGATCGCGCGCTGAACGAAAGGCTTCGCGCGACGCTCGGGCCGCTTGGCGATGCGCCGATCCCCGACCGGCTGCGGGTGGAGGCGATCCGGCGCCGGCTCCGGCAGCGCGATTTCGGCATCGCCGGCCGGGCCGCCGCGGCGGTGCTGCTGCTTGCCATCGGTGCCGGTGCCGGCTGGCTGGCCCATGACCGGCTGGCGCAGGACCCGCAGCGACAGGAAATCCGCGCCGCGATCACCGCCCATCGCATCTTCGTGGCCGAAAAGCTGCATCCCGTCGAGGTGACTGCCGAGGCGCGCGCGCATCTGGGCACATGGCTGGGCAACCGGCTCGGCCGGCCGGTGGATATCCCCGATCTGAGCGCGGCGTGGCTGACACTGCTGGGCGGGCGTCTCCTGCCCGGGCCGAACGGACCGGCGGGTCAGCTCATGTACGAAACCCCGGACAGGCAGCGGGTGACGCTTTATATCGAGCCGGGAAGCGGCGCCGCCTCGGCCTTTCTCTTCGCCGAATTCGAGGGCGCCCCCGCCCTTGCCTGGCGATCGCCGCAATTGTCCTATGTGCTGACCGGCCCGCTGCCGCGCGATGCCCTCATCCGCATTGCCCACCGCATCCACGCGCCGGGCTGAGGGTGCGATCGCCGCGGGCCGCGGGCCGGTGGCAATGGTCACATCCGGCTGGCCACGTTCTCCCAGTTGACCAGATTGTCGAGGAAGTTCTGCAGATAGGCCGGCCGGCGGTTGCGGTAGTCGATGTAGTAGGAATGCTCCCACACATCGCAGCCCAGAAGCGCGGTCTGGCCAAAGCAGAGCGGATTGACCCCGTTCTCGGTCTTGGTCACCTTCAGGCTGCCATCGCTGTCCTTGACCAGCCAGCACCAGCCGGAGCCGAACTGCGCTGCCCCGGCGGCGGCGAACTCGGCCTTGAACTTGTCGACCGAACCGAAGGCCTCGGTCAGCGCGCGCTCCAGCTCGCCCGGCATCGCCGATGAACCCGGACCCATCATTTCCCAGAACTGGCAGTGGTTCCAGTGCTGCGAGGCGTTGTTGAAGATGCCGCTCTGCGCCACGGCACCGGCCTGATAGGTGCCGCGGATGATGTCCTCGACCGGCTTGCCTTCCCATTCGGTGCCGGCGATCAGCTTGTTGCCATTGTCGACATAGGCCTTGTGATGCAGGTCGTGGTGATACTCCAGCGTCTCCTGCGACATGCCCTTGGAGGCCAGCGCATCATGGGCATAGGGAAGGTCGGGAAGTGTGAAAGCCATGGGTTCCTCTCCGTCGCTTGTTGGCGGGATTGTCGTTCAGCCCGTTCGGCATAGGCGGGGCGGGGCGGCGCGTCAATCGCCCGGCTCCGCGGGGGCGGCCGGGTCGGGTCCGGGCGGATCGGCCTCGGCCAGCGGTCCGAAGACCAGCATGAAGCCGGTCAGGATGAGAAAGATCGACAGCAGGATGCCCGCCCCCATGCCCCGGCCGAGCGCCCGGGCCTGCCGGATCGCGGTCCAGAACAGCAGGACCGGCAGCGCCGGCACCACCCAGACCAGCGCGACCAGCTTCAGAGCAAAGGGCGGTTCGGGACTGAGCACATAGCCCAGCCCGCCGATCGCCGCAGAGACCGCCATGCACAGCGCAGCAAGCCAGCCGAAGCGCAGGCGCGGCATGACCACGCCCAGCGCACGCTCGGCAGCGGTGGGCGGTATGGGCGCGCCGGCCCCGCAGGAGGGGCAGCGCCGCTCGCCCTCGGCAATCGCCGTGCTGCAATAGGGGCAGCGGATCGTGGCCATGCGCGTCATGCCGGCGGCCTGCCTCCTGTCGTCCTTCGGCCCGGGGTCAACGCTGCTACTGGGCAGGTCCGGCCTGCGGGTCAAGACCGAACCCTGCCCTGGTGCGGGAGAAAATCGACCAGGGCGGTTCCGGTCGTGCTAGGCTGGCCGCGCCCGGAGCGTCCCGAACCGATCTCCGGGGATACTGCACAGAGGTGAAAGGAAGGAAATTCGATGCCGTTCTACATGTTCGAAGGACGTTACTCAGGCGCCGCGTTCAAGGCGATGATCGAAAATCCACAGGATCGGGAGGCACCCGCGCGGGCGCTGGTCGAATCGGTCGGCGGCACGCTGCACAATGTGTTCTTTGCCATGGGCCGGGAGGATGTCATCGCCATCGTCGAGGCGCCCGATGACGAGGCAATGGCAGCCGGCGCCATGATCCTGGCGGCCTCCGGCACCTTCAGCGGCGGCAGGACGACCAAGCTGCTGACGCCGGCGGAGGCGAAGGATGCGATGGCCAGGGCCGGCGCCGCGGCCGGCACCTACAGGCCTGCCACCGGCTGACAAAGCGCCCGGAGAAACAGCTCCCCATGCGCGGATCGCATCGCGCACGGGTCTCCTGACGTCGGTCAGCCGCGTTGGGGCAGGGCGATGATGGGTGCGGCGGTTCATGCCCGATATGGCGGTGAGGCCGGATCGGCGAGCAGCCGCGCCTCGCTCACCTTCAGCGCCGGACGCGCGGCGGGGCCGAAGCTTTCGGGCAGGGCGGCAAGCTCGGGGAA
>RFIR01000096.1 GCA_003695135.1 Alphaproteobacteria bacterium
GATGCCGCCTGATTTGCGGCTTACACCAGCCGCTCCTTCGACCGACCCGTCTGGCGGGAATGCCCGAACCCTTCGAAATCGGGGGTGTCGGGGGCAGGAAAGGGCGGCAAGAGGCCGGGGATCGGAAAGGCATGACGCTCATGCATCGCGGCAGGCAGCGGCAGCCCGTGCCGATGTGCGCGGGCGGAGGCAAAATGCGGCGCCGGCGGCGATTATCCATGATTTTCACCTGTTTGGTAAATATTGATTAGGGAATTATTTTCTAATTAATTTACACGCACGCGATCATCATCCCTGAAAAACCTCATGCATTCCGGGCATCCGCCTGCATCCATGTATTTCAGGCGCATTCCAGGCATTGCACCTGCGCGAGGATGTTCGCCTAGCCGTACGGCGCACTCGGCTTCAGCTCGGCGGAACGCGCCTCGAGGGCTGCCAGGCGATCACCTGCCAGTGCCGTTGGGATCGTCCGCGCCAACGACCCCGACACCATCACCCCGCTCACGGCACGTAGCCGGGCAGCGGGCAGTGATCAGGGCGGCTGGGATTATCCGGTGCCGGCCGAGCGCAATTGCACGCGACTCATCCAAATCCACGCGCGAACCGCGCCGGATTCACGCTGCTTTCACGCGGGGAATGTTAGTTAATGATTCGTTACCAAGTCCCCAGATACTACCAGAATTAGTCGCGTAATCCGGGGTGGGGGTGGCTAACGAAGCTGGAGACAACTCCCACGCGGCGTGAGTCGCAAGCTCTGGTAGCGCAAAGGACAGGGAGGCCCGCTGGCCGCAAGGCCGCGGGTCTCTTATTTTGTTTGACTTGCGGTGTCGCCTGCCGATTTCCCTCGGCCGCCAACCGGCCGGGCGCCGAAGCCCGAAGGATTGAACCTGACGCATCCTACCCGTCGGCGCGAATCGCGGCATTGGTCGGATCATAGGGGCTGTCGGCGACCACCTCGGCCGGCCAGAGCTCGCGGAACATGCGCACCGAAAGCTTCGTGCCCGGCGCCGCCAGATCGGGGCGGACATAGCCGATGCCGATCTGGCGCCCGAAATGCACCGACCAGCCGCCGGAGGTCAGCCGGCCGATCTTCGCACCCTCATGGACCAGCGCCTCGCGCCCCCAGGGATCGGCGTCATCGGGTCCGTCGATCAGCAGCGTGACGCATTTCGCGCGGATACCGGTTTCCTGCATGGACGCCTTGCCGCGGAACTCCTTGGAGAGATCGACAAAGCGGTCGAGCCCCGATTCCAGCGGCGTCGCGTCGCGCCCGAGATCGGAGCCGAAGGCGCGGTAGCTTTTCTCCTGCCTGAGCCAGTTCTGCGCCCGCGCGCCCACCAGCTTCAGCCCGTGCGGCGCGCCCGCCTCCATCAGCCGGTCGAAGAGGTGGTTCTGCATCTCGATGGGGTGATGCAGCTCCCAGCCCAGCTCGCCGGTATAGGCGACGCGCACCGCAAGGGTCGGCACCATGCCGAGCTCGATCCGCCGTGCCGAGAGCCAGGGGAAGCGGCGATTCGACAGCGCCGTTTCCGGCTCGGCATCGACGATCAGCGCCTTGAGGATGTCGCGCGCGCGCGGCCCGGCCAGCGCGAACACGCCCCATTGCGTGGTCACGTCCTGCACCTCGATCCAGCCCAGCTCCTCGCGCCGCGTCGCGGCCATCTTCATCAGGAAATCGCTGTCGTATTCCTGCGCCGCACCGGCGGTGATGACGTAATACCCGTCCTCGCCCAGCCGGACGATGGTCGCCTCGGTGCGGATGGTGCCGGCCTCGCTCAGCGCGTAGGTCAGGTTGATGCGCCCGACCTTCGGCAGCCGGTTGCAGGTCAGCCAGTCGAGGAATGCGGTGGCGCCGGGGCCGGCGACGCGATGCTTGGTGAAGGCGGTGGCGTCGATCAGCCCGGCGGCCTCGCGCACCGCCCGCGCCTCGGCCTCGGCATATGGCCACCACGCCCCGCGGCGGAAGGAGCGGCTGTCATGGTCGAAGCTTTCCGGCGCGTCGGGTGGGCCGAAATAATTCGGCCGCTCCCAGCCATTGACCTGCCCGAACTGGGCGCCGGCCGCCTTCATGCGCTCGTAACACGGCGCGGTGCGCAGCGGCCGGCAGGCGGGGCGTTCCTCGTCGGGATAATGCAGGATGTAGACGTGCTCGTAGCACTCCTCGTTCTTGCGGCAGGCATATTCGGTGGTCATCCAGCGTCCGTAGCGGCGCGGATCGAGCGACCACATGTCGATCTCCGCCTCGCCCTCGGTCATGACCTGCGCGAGGTAATGGCCCGAGCCCGCCGCGGCGGTGATGCCGAAGGAAAACCCCTCGGCCAGCCACAGATTGGTGTGACCGGGCGCGGGGCCGAGCAGCGGGTTGCCGTCGGGCGTGTAGCAGATCGGCCCGTTGAAATCGTCCTTCAGCCCGACATGCTCGGTCGAGGGGATGCGGTGGATCATCGACATGTATTCCTCCTCGATCCGTTCCAGATCGAGCGGGAAGAGATCGGCGCGGAAGCTGTCGGGCACGCCGAAGGCGAAACGCGCAGGCGCGCCCTTCTCGTAAGGTCCCATGACCCAGCCGCCGCGTTCCTCGCGCAC
>RFIR01000097.1 GCA_003695135.1 Alphaproteobacteria bacterium
GGTCAACACGATGTCGATCTCGTCCCGGTGTTGGCGAAACAGCTCCAGCGCCCGGTCGCCGCTTTCGGCCTGCAGGACGCCATAGCCCGCCCGGGTCAGCATCCGTGTGACAACCTCCATCACCTTGGGCTCGTCCTCGGCGACCAGTACGGTCAGACCCTTCTGTGTCGGCTCGACCCGTCTGGCCTCGGCCGGCTCCTCGGCCTTCAGCTCGGCCCGGGCGGCGCGGAAATAGAGCTTGACCGTGGTCCCGACCCCGGGCTCGGAATAGATGCGGACATAGCCGCCGGACTGGCGCATGAAGCCGTCGACCATCGACAGCCCCAGACCGGAGCCGGAGCCGTTGGCCTTGGTCGAGAAGAAGGGCTCGATCACCTTGTCGAGCAGCTCGGGCGGAATGCCCTCGCCGGTATCGCTGATGGCCAGCATGACATAGCGCCCGGGCTCGAAACTCTCGTGGCGTTCCTCGATGTATTCGCGCGAGATGCGCATGTTCGCGGTCTCGATCGTCATTGTCCCGCCCCGCGGCATGGCATCCCGGGCATTCAGGATCAGGTTGAGGATCGCGTTTTCCGTCGACGCCCTGTCGGCCTCGACCGGCCACAGCCCGGCGGTCAGCGAGGTCTCGATGCGGATGTTCGCGGGCAGGACCCGCTCGCTCCAGTCCCGGGTCTGCGATACGATCCGGTTGAGATCGAGCACGGTCGGCCGCAGATCGGCGCGGCGCGCGAAGCTGAGCAGCTTGCGGGTCAGCTCGGCACCACGCCGCGTCGCCTCCAGCGCGTCGCGGATCTCGATCTCGCGGGCCTGCTCGTCCTGCTCCTCGCGCAACAGTTCCAGATTGCCGAAATCACCGCCAGCAGGTTGTTGAAGTCATGCGCCAGCCCGCCGGTCAGATTGCCGATCGCCTCCATCTTCTGGGCCTGGCGAAAGTGCGCCTCGGCCTCGCGCAGATCGGTGATGTCGAAGCTTGTGCCGATCTCCTTGATCACCTTGCCGTCTTCGTCGAGGATCGGCTCGATCAGCTCGCGCACATGACGTGTCTTCCCGGATTTGGTCAGGATGCGGTATTCCATGGCGACGGATTCGCCGCGCCGGACCCGGCGGAAGTTTTCGCGTACGAATTCGCGGTCGTCGGGATGGGTCAGGTTCATCTCGCCCTCCAGGCCCGAGACCGCCGCGATGTATTCCTCCGGCGTCATCTCGTGCTGGGCGGCGTGGGTCTCGGAGCAGTACTCGCACCGGTCCGCGATCGCATCGTTGACGAAATAGCCGAGCCTGGCGACCCTGACCGCCTGGCTGAGACGCGCCTCGCTTTCTGCGACGAGCTGCTCCTTGCTCTTGCGCTCTGCCGTTTCCCTGGCCAGCGAGGCCTCGAGCGTCCGTCCGCGCTGCTGCAACGCGCGCATGCTGTTGTCTCGCTGGGTCCTGACGCGGCCCAGCAGCAGCCCGGTCGCGACATAGACGCCGACCCCGATCACCAGCTGCGGGATGCCGCCGGTCAGTGTCGGCGGGCCGAAGCCGGTCAGATAGGCATGCACGACATAGGCCGCCGAGACAATCCCGGCAACGATCCCCGGCCACTGCCCGCCCAGACCGCCGGCGAGTACGGTCGCCGCATAGAGGGCAAGGAAGGGCACCGGAAAGGCGAGGCCTTCTCTGTGCGCGAACTCGAGGGCCAGAACCACGGCGAAGGCCGGCAGTGCCGCAAGAATCTGTCTTTGATAGTCGCTCAACCCTGACAACCACCCGCAGCAGAAACCAGACCAGTGAAATCATTCACCTCAACTCAACCTCAGGTTACAACCCGTCGGGCGATTTGCAAACGCCCGGCCGGGCTTGCGCAGCCATGAACGAACCGGCCGTCATCGCCGCGCCTTGAGCACTGGCGGCCTGCAGCCGCAGGCGACTGTACAGTTATGTCTAGACCTGTCCCTGCCCGCGTCCTAGTCTCGCCCAGATGCGGGTCTGACGAAAGGCGGGGCAGATGAAATCGCAATACAGGGTCGTGGTGATCGGCGGTGGCGTGGTCGGCGCATCGGTGCTCTATCACCTGGCGAAATTCGGCTGGACCGACGTGGCGCTGATCGAGCGCAACGTGCTGACGGCGGGCTCGTCCTGGCACGCGGCGGGCGGGGTGCACGCGCTGAATGCCGATCCCAACATGGCCGCGCTTCAGGCCTACACCATCGACCTGCTTTCCGAGATCGAGAAGGAATCGGGTCAGTCCATCGGGCTGCACATGACCGGCGGCATCACCACCGCCTCCACCCCGATCCGCTGGGAATGGCTGAAATCGGCCTACCGCATCTTCCAGTCGATCGGCATCGAGGATTGCCGGCTGATGACGCCGGAGGAGATCAGGAAGGCCTGCCCGATCATGAATGTCGACAACATCCTCGGCGGGCTGTGGGCCAATCGCGAGGGCTATGTCGACACCACCGGCACCGTGCATGCCTATGCCAAATGCGCCCGCCAGCGCGGGGCGGAGGTGATCGAGCACAACCGGGTGCTGGAGCTCAACCCGCGCGCCGAAGGCGGCTGGGACGTGGTCACCGAGAAGGGCACGATCATTGCCGAGCATGTGGTCAATGCCGGCGGGCTGTGGGCCAAGCAGGTCGGGCGCATGGTCGGGCTGGAGCTGCCGGTCTCGCCGCTCTCGCACCACTATTTCGTCACCGAGACCATCCCCGAGGTGGCCGCGCTCGACTTCGAGGTGCCGATGTCGGTCGACCCCGACGGTTTCACCTACATGCGCCAGGACCAGAAGGGGATCCTCGTCGGTATCTACGAGATCGACCACCGCCACTGGATGATGGACGGGGCGCCGTGGAATTACGGCATCGAGCTGTTGCAGGAGGAGCCCGACCGGCTGGAAAACGAGCTGGCCATGGCGTTTGCGCGCTACCCCTGTCTGGAGCATGTCGGCATCAAGACCTGGGTCAACGGCGCCTTCACCTTCTCGCCCGACGGCAACCCGCTGGTCGGGCCGGTCGATGGCGTGCCCGGCTACTGGCTGGCCTGCGGGGTGATGGCGGGCTTTCTGCAGGGCGGCGGCGTGGGCAAGACGCTGGCGGAATGGATGATCCATGGCGAGACCGAGGCCGATGCCTGGCCGATGGACATCGCCCGCTACGGCCCCTTCACCGCCAACCGCGAATACATCCGCCAGACCACCGGCCAGTTCTATTCGCGCCGCTTCGTGATGGCCTATCCCAACGAGCAGCTCTGGGCGGGCCGGCCGCTGAAGATGGCCCCGGCCCATTCGGAGATGACGGCGGCCGGGGCGCGCTGGGGCGAGAGCTGGGGGCTGGAGGTGCCGATCTACTTCGCACCGGAAGGCTTCGAGGAGATCCCCTCGCTGCGGCGGTCGAACGCGCATGAGATCGTCGGCGCCGAATGCCGGGCAGTGCGCGAGACGGCCGGTCTTCTCGATATCTCCGGCTTCTCGCGCTACGAGGTGACCGGGCCGGAGGCGGAGGCCTGGCTCGACTGGCTGATGGCCGGACGCCTGCCGAAACCGGGCCGGGCGCGGCTGGCGCCGATGCTCGCACCCTCCGGCCGGCTGAAGGGCGATCTGACGCTCTTCAACTGGGGCGACGGCACATGGTGGATCATGGGCAGCTACTACCTGCGCGCCTGGCACATGCGCTGGTTCCACGACCATCTGCGCGAGGGGGTGAGCGTGCGCGACATCTCCGATGCCGTGGTCGGCTTCTCCGTCTCCGGGCCCAATGCGCGCGAGGTGCTGGCCGCGACCACGCATGAGGATGTGAGCCATGCGGCCCTGCCCTTCTTGGGCTGCCGGGTCATGGATGTCGGGCTGATCCGCGCCCGGGTCGGCCGGCTTTCGGTCTGCGGCGAGCTTGGCTACGAGATCAACTGTTCCGCCGCCGAGCACATTGCGCTGCGCCGCACCCTTCTGGAGGCGGGCCGCGAGCACGGGCTGCGCGAGATCGGCTACAACGCGCTGGGCTCGCTGAGGCTGGAGAAGAGCTTCGGCATCTGGTCGGCCGAATTCCGCCAGGAATACACCCCGCGCATGACCGGCATGGATCGCTGGATCGACTGGCAGAAGCCCGATTTCATCGGGCGAGAGAAGGCGCTGGAAGAACGCGACGGCCCCGATCCCGCCCGCGTGCTGGTCACGCTGAAGATCGACGCCACCGATGCCGATGCCGGCGGCTACGAGCCGGTGTGGCAGGACGGCCGGCGGGTGGGCTTCGTCACCTCCGGCGGCTACGGCCACACCACCGGGCTGAGCATCGCCATGGCGCTGGTCGAGCCGGGCTGCGCCGCGCCGGGCACGCCGCTTTCGGTGCATGTGGTCGGCGAGGAGCGCGCGGCGGAGGTCATCCCGCCCTCGCCGCACGATCCGGAAGGCAGACGGATGCGGGCGTGAGCGTCGCTGCATCCGAACAGACGCGGCTCACGCGCGAGGACTGGCTGGATGCCGGGCTGGAACTGCTGACCGGGGCGGGGGTGGAGCGGGTCAAGATCACCACGCTCGCCGACCGCCTCGGCAGCTCGCGCTCCAGCTTCTACTGGTTCTTCGCCAACCGCCAGGCGCTGCTGGATGCGCTGCTGCAGGCCTGGGATGCGCGCAACACACGCGGCATCGTCCGTCAGGCCGGCCTGCCGGCCGCGACCATCACCGAGGCGGTCTGCAACGTCTTCCGTTGCTGGGTGGATCCGGGCCTGTTCAGCCCCCGGCTCGATTTCGCCGTACGCGAATGGGCGCGGCGGTCGCAGGCGGTGCACCGGGTGGTGGAGGCGGCCGATGCCGCGCGGGTCGAGGCGCTCGCCGCCATGTTCCGCCGCCACGACTACGCGCCGGGCGAGGCGTTCATCCGCGCCCGGGTGCTCTACTACATGCAGATCGGCTATTACGCGATCGACCTGAAGGAGACGCTCGAGGACCGCCTCGCGCTGGTGCCGGACTATCTGCGCAGCTTTACCGGCCGCGAGCCGACCGAGGCCGAGATTGCCGCCTTCAGCCGCTTTGCCCGTGCGCAGGTCTGATTTCCCCGACCTCTGCGCGAAGAGCGTCCGCCCGGCACTGGACAGCGCCTAGGCCTCGGAATAGACAGACCTCGATGATTGACCCTTCACAGCAAAAGAAAACCGTGGAGTAAAGCCATGCGATTTGCGTTCAGCACTATAGTGGCAATGTTCGTTTTGTGTTTGCCCCTCGCGGCGCCGGGCGCAGAACCACCCACTGCCGATCAACTTCGTCAGCAAATTGGCCCGCAAATCCCGCCCTACTGGAAAATTGACCAAATATCCGTCACCGCCCAGGTCAACCGGGGTGACGAGGTCGATCCCCTCTGGGCGCAACGTTTCGAGGCCCAGGTCACCCCCAAGACCGCGCTTTATGTTCCGGATCCGCAGGCGGGGCAGCTGATGCCCGGCTTCGTCCTTCTCGTGGAGACGGTGTCCGGAGATGCCAGCCGCATTCTCTACGGTACCTCGGTTTCCCAACTGCGCGCCGGACGATGGCAGTCCGAGGTGTCCCTCGAAAACCCGTTGACGGATCTTGGCAAGCCGAGGGACTTCTTCGGGCAACCGAATTTCGTCATCGGGTCCGAGGAACTGGCTGCATTTCACAAAGCGCGCGCGGCTATGGTCGAGGCGGATCTGCAGGCGCAGTACTCGACAAAGACTCAACGCCTGGAAGCGCGTCTCGAGCAGCAACGGAGGAGGCTGGAGGCTGATCTGGAGCGCCAGCGCATGGAATTCAGGGTTCAGTTGGACGCTGAACGCCAAAAACTGGAGTCCGAGCACAACCGAAAGCTGGAAAACCTTCAGCGGATGTTCGAACGGCAACGAGAGGCGAAAGTTGCGGAGATTGCCAAGCTGAAAGCCGCCTTCGATAAACAGCGCGAAACGCTCCTTGCCAAGCAGGCCGAGGAACTGAAGAAGCTCGAGAACGATATCGCAGCTGAAACTGACGCCGCGCGCCGCGAATCTGCAGCCTTGTCCGGGCTAGTTGAGGCTCTGGCCGAACGCACAATGGCGGTGGAAATGGCGAACAACGCCCGCAGGGAGGCGTTTGCCCGCGCTCTTCACTCCCGCATCGCACTTCTGGATGAGGTGACCCAGGCCCTGAACTCCGAAGACGTCAACGCGCAAATCGCGGCCTTCGACGCAGCGCTGATGACAGATGCAGTAGTGCTCGTGGATCTCGCGTTTGAAACGGGACTGTCCAGCAGCAATCCAGACTTCTTCCGACACGCCGCATTGGCAGGGCTGACCCATCCGAACTCTGGAGTTAGGAAATTGGCAGTCGAGAAAGTATTGGGAAAAAAGGATGGTGAACTTCTGGCCACCCTCATCGAGAAATCCCCCTCAGATGAGCTTTTGACCGCCTTCGCCGCGGAATCGCCAAGCGCCGGTCTAATCCGATTGATCAAGGCGCTGCCGCAAGAAAGGCGGGATGCGTTGATTGCCCGCGTATCAGCGACCGGGCCGGATAGCGCCCGGCGAGCGATTGCCAAAATGCTGATCGAGGGTACTGGCCGCTTCGCGCTGGTCCAGGGGGACGGTCAGGCGCGATTTGGTCAAGACGACCAAGTTTACGGCGCGATCATGGCCCCCAACAGAATCGTAATTGGTACAAAGATAAACGGTGAAATTGTCAGCCATCCCAAGAAACCAAACAGCATTGTACGGTATCGGGTGAAGACCATTGGGCTGCCTCTCTTGATCACCGTTCGATCGCATCCGGGGGCGGCGATTCAGGGCTGCGTGTACGCTCGGGCGGCAAGATTCTATTCAATGAGACCATCAACGCACCGCAAGGACGTACGATCGAGTTGAAACTGCCGGAGGGTACGACAGATGCTGTCGTCGAACACGTTCCAACGGGCTGGATGAATGAATGGCTCTTTTTCTCGCAATTGGGTCCCAAACTGTGAGACAGAATGGCACGTCTCCTGGCGGTTGCCCGGCTAAAGCAACCTCCTCCGTCGCGAGACTGCGCTCCACGGATTGGCGGCTGGTTGTCGGGGCGTCCAGAATAGACCCGCCTGATCATGTGGGTGCGAGGCAATTCACTGAATGGCAAGCCGTGCCCACGACTAGATCCCTTCACTACCCTGCGCACCGGGGGGGCTCGGGCGGGCCCGGACTGGCAAACGGGGTGAGGCGCAGATGAAGCTGAGCGATTTCGAGGTGCTGAGCTTCGACTGCTACGGCACGCTGATCGACTGGGAAAGCGGCATGATCGCCGGGCTGGAGCCGCTGACCGCCCGGCTCGGCGGCAGGCTGAGCCGCGACGAGATCCTGCAGGCGCACGCCCGGGCCGAGAGCACCCAGCAGCGCTGGACCCCGACCATGCGCTACTCGGATCTGCTCGCCATCGTCTACAAGCGGCTGGCCGAGCAATGGGAGCTTGTGGTCACGCCCGAGGAATGCGCCGCCTATGGCGCCTCGGTGCCCAACTGGCCGGCCTTTCCCGACAGCCGCGAGGCGCTGGGCTATCTCAAGAAGCACTTCAGGCTGGTGATCCTGTCCAATGTCGACAATGTGAGCTTCGCAGCCAGCAACGCCCGGCTCGGGGTGCATTTCGATGCGGTCTATACCGCCGAGGATATCGGCTCCTACAAGCCGTCGGACCGCAATTTCGACTACATGCTGGAAAAGCTGGGCGAACGCGGCATCGCCAAGGGCAGGATCCTGCACACCGCCGAGAGCCTTTTTCACGACCATCTGCCGGCCAACCGTCACGGGCTCGCCTCCTGCTGGATCTACCGCCGCCACGCCCAGCAGGGATTTGGCGCCACCATGGATCCCGGCCAGATGCCTCGGGTCGATTTCCGCTTCAACTCCATGGCCGATCTGGTCGAGGCGCACCGGGCCGAGACAGGGGGCTGACGCCGCGCCCGGCCGCCACGCCGCTGGCAGGAGGGAGGCCGCGGGAGCCTCCGGCGGGGATATTTGGAAACCGGAAAAGGGCACCCTCCCGCTCGCCGTTCGCCGGCAGGGCACAGGGCTTCACCCGCCCCGCTGGCGCACCCCCTGCCGCGGTCAAGGCCGGCCCGGAGCTCGCTCCGGGCCGCCTGCGCAAGCAGGTTGCCTTGACGGCGGCAAGGGGGGCGACGCAGGCTCGATCAGGGGTTTGAGGCAAGCCGCAGGCGTCCCTCAAACCCTTCCAGGCAGATGAGCCACGCCGATCACGGACGGCGCGCAGACCGGCCGGGCGAGCGGACCGGGTCTGGCGCGGACCCGCGGCGTCAGCCGCGGGCCGGGCCCGGCCGGCGCGGCCCGCAAGGGCCGCAACGGGCGGGAGCCCCCCGGCTCAGCGCGGATGGTCCGCCATGCGCCCCAGCACGTCGAGCCCCTGTTGCCGCCAGAAATGCAGCAGGTCGATGAAGACCCAGTTTTCGGTGAGCTTGTCGCCGTCGCGGCGGTACATGTCGATCACCCGCATGTCCGCGGCCTGCCCGGTGGCGGGCATCCCCATGAAGCCGCCGGTGGGCCGCAGCGTCAGATTGGGCCAGCCGAAGAAGCCGCCGAAATGCCCCTCGGCGATCTTCGCCAGATGGCCGTTGAAGCGCCGGTCGGTCAGCGTGGCACGGAACGGCCCCGAATGCTGTTCGGCATAACGTTCGATGGTGTAGGTGGCTCCGATCCCGGCCGGCCCCCACCAGATCATGTCTTCGTTCCACGACCGGCGCAGTTCCTCCACCAGCGGTTCGCTGCGCCCGCCGGTCCAGGTCCTGAGATCGCCGATCATGGCGTCGATCGCCGCCAGCGTGCGCGTGCCCTCCGCCGGGTCCTGCGGCTCCAGCATCACCCCGGCATGGGTCATCGGCCCGGGCTGGACCAGATGCGCCGCGCTCTGCGGCGGAAACGGGTCGAGCCCGGCCTGCAGCATCAGATGGGGGATGTCGAAGAACATCGCCTCCTCGGCGATCCGGCCGTCTTCCACCTTGTGAAAGGCCGCATAGCGCAGCATCGCGATCTTGCGCGTGGGGCGGATGCCCAGCCATGCGCCATCGAGAAGCCCCATCAGATGGCCCATCGAGGCGACCCAGACCGAGGCAAACCCGTCGATCGCGTTCATCCCGGCCATGAAGATGTCGAGCCGGCGCTGCATAGGGCGCAGGGCCGACTTCAGCGGCGCCCAGAATTCCTCGGCCACCTGCAGTGGGTCGCGGATCTCGCCAAAAGGGTGAAAGCCGCGCCAGATGAGACCCAAGTGGCAATGGCGCGCCATCGCCGCGGCCAGCGCCGCGCCTTCGGCCGCCTCCAGATCGGCGTAATAGGCGCGCACGACCGCCTTGGCCGCCTGCAGATCGCTCATGTGCGCGGATAGGCCAGCGTGCGGCCGAGGATATCGAGTCCCTGCATGTGGTAGAAATGCAGGAGGTCGATGAAGACCCAGTTCTCGGCCAGCCTGTCGCCCTCGCGCCGGTAGAGATCGACGATGCGCATGTCGGCGGGCTCAGTGTTGGCCGGCATGCCCATGAAGCCGCCGGTCATGCGCATCTGCATGCTGGGCCAGCCGAAGAAGCCGCCGAAATTGCCCTCCGCCAGCCGCGCGACATGGCCGTAGTGCCTGATGAACTCCAGCCCCTCCTCGAACGGGTCGGTATGGCCGCGGTGATAGCCCTTGAAGAAGGCGCTGGCGCCGATGCCGGCGGGTCCGAACCAGCACATGTCGGGCAGCCACCATTTGGCGAGGTGATCGACCGGCGAGGCGACCCCGATGCCGATCAGATCCTCGATCATCGCGGTGATGAGATCGAGCGTCCTGCGCCCCTCGGCCGGGTCCTGCGCCCCGTAGAGAAGCCCGTCATGGGTGCGCGGCCCGGGCGTGAGGATATTGGCCCCGGTCTGCGGCGGCAGCGGCTCGAGCCCCGCCTGAACCATCAGTGAAATGAGATCGGTGAAGCAGGCGCTGTCGGCGATGCGGCCATCCTCGATGCGGTGGAACTCGGCATAGCGCAGGAAAGCGATCTTGCGGCTGGGTGGGATGCCCAGAAATGGCGCGTCCCACAGCCCCATCATGTGGCCCATCTGGATCACCCAGACGGTCCGGAAGCCGTCGATCTGGTTGCGCCCGGCCAGGAACATGTCCGGCCGGCGCTGCAGCGGGCCCATGGCGCGCTTGAGCGGGCTCCAGAACGCCTCCGCCACCGCCTCCGCACCGGTCTGCTCGTGAAAGGGGTGCATGCCGCGCCACAGCCAGTCGGGCGCGGTGTGCCGCGCCAGCGCCCCGGCCGCCTCTTCCGGCCCCGCAGCGTCGAGCGCGGCGAGATGGTCGAGGACGATCCGCTTCTCGGTCTGAAAGTCAGTCTGCGCCACGCCGCGCCCTCGCGATCTGCATCATCAGGTCGAATTCGTTGAAGAGCTGCCATTCCTGCGCGATCTGGCCACCCTCGACCCGCCACTGGGTGATGCCCCAGATCTGGCAGGGCGCGCCGGTCGGTTCGCGGTAGAGACCGCCGCCCGCATGGCTTCCCTCGGCGCTCCAGCGGGTGGAGATGAGAAAGCCCTCGGCGTCATTGCCCATCCAGTAGACCTCGTCGACCTGATGGGCGAGGTCGGGAAAGGCGGTCCGCAGCGCATCGACATAGTCGACATAGGCCGCCTGCCCGGCGAATTTCCGCTCCGTGGTTCCCTCGAAGGGAAAATCGGGGGCGTAATCGGCCTCCAGCGCCGATCCGTCGCCGTTCCAGATCGAATCGTGCACCTGGCGGGCGAAGGCGTCGGGGTCGAAGCCCTCCACCGGCTCGGCCAGCGACAGCGGCCATTCCGGCGCGGCGGCGCGGCGCAGCTCATCCCAGACCTCCGGGCTGCGCGGCCAGCCCGGCGGCGGATCGGCCGCCAGCCGCTCCGCCTCGGCCCACAGGTCGAGCCCGAGCTGCTTCAGCATGGCCGAGGTGTTGTAGAGCACATGCTCGAGGAAGATGTCGTTTTCCAGCGCCACGCAGTTGGCGATCACCGGCATGTCGATCTTCGCGCCCGTGGCGGGACCGTAGCGGCTCGGCCCGTCATTGGTGCCGAGGATGCGGGTGAGATGGGAGGTGTGAAAGCCGACCTCGTCATCGCCGGCCCAGATCACCTCCTCGGCATCGAGCACAATGTCGGGGAATGCGCCGGTGGTGTGACGGGTGTCGGCGATGATCTTGGCGCTGCCGAGCTGCAGGCCGTAATCGTCGAAGACCCGGCTGTCAGGCGCGTAGCAGGCCCCGATATACGCGACCTCGCGGGCGTCGGTCTCCCAGATGCGGTGGGTAATGCGCACGATGTAGTCGACGATGTTGCGATAATCGGGATCGAAGCCGCGCAGGCTTTGTGCGGGGCCGTGATCGGCGGGGATGCGCACGCTGCGGCCCTGCGTGTAGTTGCGCAGCGAGATGTCGAAGCCCACGGGCATGTGCCGGCGCGACAGCGGCGCGGCAGGGTGATGCGATCGGCGCTGCCGCGTGGCGTCGAATTCCGACATGGTCCCTCCCTCCTCAGCCCCGTGCGTGGCCTGCCGACCGGATCGGGCCATTGCCGAGAGGGTTCTCCCGCCCATGGCGCGCAGCGACACGGGCATGCGCCCGCCCGCCCCCACGGCGGGCGCATTCGCGCCCACCCGGGCGGCCGCATGCCCTGAGTTCCGCCAACCTGCGCATCCGATCCGGGGA
>RFIR01000098.1 GCA_003695135.1 Alphaproteobacteria bacterium
CTCCTCGGCCACCGAATCCTGATAGATCGGCACCGGGATCGCGCCTGCGCACTGGGCCGCGATCATCGCCATGTAGAGATGGGGCCGGTTGGTGCCGATCACCGCCATGTGCTCGCCGGGCTTGAGGCCGAGGCTGATCAGCCCCAGCGCGAAGGCGCGCACATTCTCCTGCGCGTCGGCCCAGCTCCAGCTCTGCCAGATGCCGTATTCCTTCTCGCGATAGGCTGGCGCAGCGCCGAACTCGCGCGCGTTGCGCGCAAGCAGCTTCGGAAAGGTGTCGAGTTCGCCTGGGGCATTGCCCTGCGTCACGATCGAGTCCTCCCTGGCCACCGACCCGTCGGCCCTGGGCGCGCCGGTTCTGCCGGTTCACGCCCATGTCGTTGACTTTGCGAATGTCTATGGGCGCGGTAAAGAAAAAAATTCAACGTGTTTCGTGTATCTCGCGGGGATTTGTCGCGTTTCGCACGGCCCGGTTGCAAGGCAGGCGATCTGCATGAATTCCGGGCGGGTCGGGCCGGGCCGCCAAGGCGGGGGCGGGCGGCTGCGTCAAAGGACATGATGGGGATGGTGGCGAGCGACGAATCCCTGGCGGCAGCGGCGGCGCGCGGTGACCGCGCCGCCTTCGCCAGCTTGGTCGAACGCCATTATGACCGGATCTTCCGCCTCGGCTTCCGCATACTGGGCAGCCGCGCGGATGCCGAGGATCTGGCCCAGGACATCTGCGTGGCGCTGCCGGGCAAGCTCGCCCGGTTCGATGGGCGGTCGCGCTTTGCCACATGGCTGCACCGGGTGGTGATCAACGCGGCGCGCGACGTGCTGCGCAGGCGGGCGAGCCGGGCGCGGGCGGGCGATGGCTGGGGCGATATAGAGCGAATGCGCCGGGCCGAGGCGGCCGAGCGGCGCGATTCGCTCGACTGGCTCGCCGCCGCCATGACCGCGCTCAAGCCCGATCTGCGCGAGACGGTGGCGCTGGTCCTGGGCGAGGAGATGAGCCATGCCGAGGCGGCCGCGGTGCTGGGCCTGTCGGAAGGCAGCGTCAGCTGGCGCATGTCGGAGGTTCGCAAGACCCTTCGCGCGCTGGCGGCGCAGGAGGAACGGATATGACCGAGCGTCCCGACGAGCTGAAAAGGCTGGCTGCGGCGCTGCGCGCGGCGACGCCCGAACCCGATGCGCAGGCACGGGCGCGGGCGCTTGAGGCGGCGATGAAGGCGTTCGATGCCCAAGGAAAGGCGCAGGCGGTGCGTCAGACGAAGCGGAGGCCACATTGGGTGGCCCGGATCTTCGGAGGGCTGAACATGCCGACACTGTCGCTTCGCCCCGCCCTGCTGGGCGGCACTTCTCTCGCCGTCATCGCGCTCGCGGTGGTTCTGGTGCAGAACCCCGAATTCTATCGCAACCGGCCCGCCCCGGCGCCCGAAAGGCTCGAAACCCCGGTGGCCGAACCCAAACCTGCCGAGACGCCGGCCACGAGGGTTGCCCCCGCCGCAACGCCGGCCGATGAAAGTGCGGCGGACATGCCGGCGCCCGGTCAGCTGAGGCTGCGCGTTGACAGCGAGGTGGAACTGGACCCGGCCCGGCTTCTGGCCGAGCGGCCCAAAGCGGCCCCACCGCTTGCCCGGGTCCTTCCGCAGACCGAGCGCGCGGAGGCGCCTCCGGCCCCCGCCCCGCTGGCGCGGATGCTCCCCGCGCGTCCCGATGCCGGGGCCGAGCTCAGCCCGCCGGCCGAGAACCGCGACCGGTTCGAGAGCGCGCCGGACAACCCGCTGAAGGTGACGGCCGAGGAGCCGGTCTCGACCTTCTCCATCGACGTCGACACCGCCTCCTATGCCTGGGTGCGCCGGGCGCTGAACGAGGGCCGGATGCCCGAGCCGGAAGCGGTGCGCATCGAGGAGTTGATCAACTACTTCCCCTATGCCTATCCGCGGCCGGAAAGCCGCGAGGTGCCGTTTTCCACCTCGGTCAGCCTGATGCCGACGCCGTGGAACCCCGGCACCATGCTGATGCAGATCGGCATCCAGGGCTATGACCTCGCCCCTGCCGAACGGCCCGACGCCAATCTGGTGTTCCTGATCGACACCTCCGGCTCGATGGATGCGCCGGACAAGCTGCCGCTCCTGCTCAACGCCTTCAGGCTGCTGCTGGGCGAGCTGCGGCCCACCGATCAGGTCGCCATCGTCGCCTATGCCGGCTCGGCCGGGGTGGTGCTGGAACCGACACCGGCCTCGGAGAAGGCGAAGATCCTCGCGGCACTCTCGCGCCTGCATGCCGGCGGCGGCACGGCCGGGGGCGAGGGCATCCTGGCGGCCTATGCGCTGGCCGAGGCGATGAAGGCCGAGGGCGAGACCACGCGGGTGATTCTGGCCACCGATGGCGATTTCAACATCGGCGTCTCCGATCCCGAGGCGCTGACCCGGCTGATCGCCGAGAAGCGCGACAGCGGCGTGTTCCTGTCGGTGCTGGGCTTTGGCGAGGGCAATTACAACGATGCGTTGATGCAGCGTCTGGCGCAGAACGGCAACGGGCAGGCGGCCTATATCGACACGCTGGGCGAGGCGCGCAAGGTGCTGGTTGAAGGCGTGGCCGGGTCGCTGTTCCCCATCGCCAAGGACGTGAAGATCCAGGTCGAGTTCAACCCCGCCACCGTCGCCGAATACCGGCTGATCGGCTACGAGACCCGGGCGCTGCGACGCGAGGATTTCGCCAATGATGCGGTCGATGCCGGCGAGATCGGTGCCGGGCACAGCGTCACCGCGATCTACGAGATCACCCCGGTGGACTCGCCCGCGCGGCTGACCGAGGATCTGCGCTACGCGCCCTCGGCGCAGACCACCACGCCCGGCGATACCGGCGACGAGCTGGCCTTCGTCAAGCTGCGCTACAAGCTGCCCGATGAGAGCGAAAGCCGGCTGATCACCCGCCCCGTCACCCCGGCCGATCGCAGCGACAGCACCGAGGCGCGCTTTGCCGCCGCGGTGGCCGGGTTCGGCGAGCTGCTCAAGCACAGCCCCTATACGGGCGATCTGGGCTATGCCGACATCCGCCGGCTGGCACGGGACGCGCTGGGCGAGGATCCTTACGGCTATCGCGCCGAATTCCTCGGGCTGGTGCGCCTGGCCGAGACGCTGTCGGGGCTCGACCGGCGCTGAAGGCCCGGCCGGCCGGATCGACCCTCGGGCCTCGCATCCGGCCGGCCGCCGTGAAGGGATCGGAGGCTGCGGGGATCGTGGCGCACCCGACAGGATTCGAACCTGTGGCCTCTGCCTTCGGAGGGCAGCGCTCTATCCAGCTGAGCTACGGGTGCCAGGCGGCATGCGTATAGAGCAGATCGGGGCCGCGTTCAATCGGAAGTTCGGACGGCTTGCGGGCGGAGGGCCGGCGGGGTAGCCCGTTCCGGGAAAGGAACGCCGGTGAGCTCCAGCCGCTTCAATCTCGTCTTCATCGCCCAGTCCGGCCGGCTGCAGGCCGAGGCGGTGCTCCTGATGGCCTCGCTGGAGGCGGCCGAGCCCGAGCGTAGCTATCGCGTGATCGTGGCCGAGCCGGAGGCCGGGCCGCTCTGGCCGGGCGATCCGGGCATCGACGATCCCGAGATCCGCGCCTTCCTCGCCCGCGCCGGGGCCGAGACCCTGCGCTTTCCCTCGCGCGTCTTCGGCGCGGCCTACCCTTACGGCAACAAGATCGAGGTGCTGGCGCATCTGCCCGAAGGCGAGCCGTTCCTGTTTCTCGACACCGACACGCTGATCCTCGGCCCGCTATCAGAGGTGCCGTTCGATTTCGACCGGCCCGCCGCCTCGCTGCGCCGCAGTGATACCTGGCCGAAGCCGCGCCCCGGCGGGCCGGATCGTGCCGCGATCTGGGGCGCGCTCTACCGCAGGTTCGGGCTGGATTTCGCCGCCTCGCTCGACCGGACCCGGCCGGAGGAAGACTGGCAGCGCTACCTTTATTTCAATGCGGGCTTCTTCTACGGCCGCTGCCCGCGCGAATTCGGCGCGCTGTTCCTGCAGTTTGCGCGGGCGATTCGCGACGACCCGCCGCCCGAGCTTGCCGGCCAGAAGCTCGACCCCTGGCTCGACCAGGTGGCGCTGCCGCTGGTCATCCACGCGCTGGGCGGCGGGCGCGATGCGCTGGAACCGGGCTGGCTCGACGGGCGCACGACGCTGCATTACCGCGCGCTGCCACTGCTCTATGCTAGGGAAAGCGACGAGGTGGTGGCGCGTCTGGAAAGCCTCACCGCCCCCAACCGGGTCAAGAAGCTGCTCAAGCGTTACCGGCCCTTTCACCGGCTGATCTATCGCGGCGACGGCGCGCGCATCCGGGCGCTGTTCGACCGCGACAGCCTTCCGGCCGAGGAGCGGGTCATCCGCCGGCGGATCAGAGCCGCCGGTCTGTGGCTGCGGTAGTGTGCCAGCAGGCCCGGGAGGATGGCACGCCTGATCGGGTTCACACGCCCGGAGAGCGAAGCGAACCGGGCATGC
>RFIR01000099.1 GCA_003695135.1 Alphaproteobacteria bacterium
ACATAGGCCAGCGCGACGGTGTTCGACGCCGAGATCGTCACCCCGTAGAGAACCATCAGCGCCGCGGCCGGCCAGAAGGACCACGCCGCGCCGAAGGCGGCCAGCGAGGCGCAGAGCACCGCCGAGCTCGACAGGATGACGCGCAGCGCATCCCTGTCCGCGCGCGGCCGCGACAGGGTCAGCGCGCCGATGATCGCCCCCACCCCGACCGCGGCATTGAGGATGGAAAGGCCCGAGGCACCGGCCGAAAACACCTTGTCCGAAAAGGCGGGAAACAGCTCGCTGGCCGGCCGGATCAGTGCGCCCTGCGCGAATTGCAGCGCGATCACCGCGCGCAGGTCGCTGGCGCGGAACAGATCGCGCAGGATGCGCAGAAACCCGTCGCTGGCGCGCGGGCCGCGATGGCGCCGGTTCCGGGTCGAGATGCGCCAGAGCAGAAGGAAAAACGTCAGATTGGCCGCCAGCGCACAGAAGAACACCGCCGCGCCATTGCCGATCAGCAGCAGCGGCGCGGCGAGCGCCGGGCCGATCAGACGCGACAGGTTGAAGGTCGAGGAGTTGAGCGCCAGCGCGCTCGGCAGCAATTCGGGGCGCACCAGAAGCCCCGGCATGGCCAGCCGCGCCGGCAGCATCATGCCGCCGATCACGCCGAGCAGGATCATGATCCCGGCCAGCAGCGTGATGTTCAGGAGCGCGAAGGCATGGCCGAAGGCCAGCAGCGCCGAGACCAGCGCCACACCCCCCTGACAGAAGAACATCACCCGCGGGCGCGGGAACCGGTCGGCAAGCTCGCCGCCGACCAGACTCGACAGGATCGAGGGGAACAGCTCGGCAAAGGCGATGATCCCCAGCCAGCTTTCCGATTCGGTCAACCGCCATGCCAGCCAGCCCACCGCGATGCGCTGCATCCAGAAGGCGATGGTGGTGGTGAAGTGGCCAAGAATGTAGAGCCCGAACAGCGGCTCGCGCGAGACCGTGCGCAGATCGGCCAGCCGCGCCGCCGCGCCCTGCAGGATCAGCGCGCGCAGGGCCATGGCAGGCGCCGCTGCGTCGCTCTGTCCGGCTCACGTGTCACAACCGGTAGAGTTCGGCGAATTTCGCCTCGAGATAGGCGATGAGCGGCCCGGTGCCGGGCGCATGGCCCACCGCCATTTCGATCAGCGCATCGGGCGCATGCAGCCGGCCATGGCGGTGGATCTTCTCGCGCAGCCAGCCGATGGCCGGCGCGATGTCGCCTTGCGAGATCGCCGCGTCGAGACCGGGCAGATCGGCGCGCATCGCCGCGAACAGTTCGGCAGCATAGATGTTGCCGAAGCTGTAGGTGGGGAAATAGCCGAAGAGGCCCGCAGACCAGTGGATGTCCTGCAGCACGCCCTGCGCCGCATCGGGGACCGCGACGCCGAAATCGGCGGCGAAGCGGTCGTTCCATGCCGCCTCCAGATCACCCACTGCCAGATCGCCCGCGATCAGCTCCCGCTCCAGATCGAAGCGCATCAGGATGTGCAGATTGTAATGCACCTCGTCGGCCTCGGTGCGCCGCAAGCCGGGCCGCACCCGGTTGGCCGCGCGCCACAGCGCCTCGGGCCCGTCGAAGCCGGTCGGGCCCAGCACCCGCTCCATCGCCCCAAACAGCCAGTCGCAGAAGGCGCGGCTGCGACCGATCTGGTTCTCGAACAGGCGCGATTGCGATTCGTGTACGCCCATCGAGGCCTCGGCCCCGGCCGGGGTGAAGGCGAGCTCTTCGGGCATGCCCTGCTCATAGACCGCATGCCCGGTCTCGTGGATGGCGGCATAGATGTTCTCGAACGGGTTTTCCGGGTCGATCCGGGTGGTGATGCGCACATCGCCCAGCGTGCCGGAGGAAAACGGGTGCACGGCAAGATCGAGCCGGCCCGCCTGCCAGTCATAGCCGAAGACCGTGGCCAGTTCGCGCGCCAGCGCCAGCTGGCGGTCCTCGGCATGGCGGGTTCCGGGCAGCGCGACCTCCACCCCCGTCGCGGCGATGCGCGCGGCGAGATCGGCAAGTGCGGGGCGCAGCGCACCGAACAGCCGCTCGGCCTTTTCAACCGTCATGCCCGGTTCGTAGTCGTCCAGAAGCGCGTCGTAGAGCCCCTGCCCCGGCTCGGCAAGACAGGCCGCCTCCTCGCGCTTGAGCGCCACGATCTCGGCCAGCGTCGGCGCGAAATCGTCAAACCGCGCCTTCTCGCGCGCCGCGGCCCAGACTTCATGCGCTTCGGTGGTGGTGCGTGCCAGCGCGCTGGCCAGCCGGGCCGGAATACGGACCGCCCGGCGATGGATGCGCAGCGCCTCGTCGAGGCTGACCCGCTCGGCAGGACTCAGCGTATCGCGCTCGATCGCATCGGCCCATTCGGCGATGCGCGGATCGGCACGATGAGCGTGGGCCACCGCCTCGATTGCTGCGGCCTGCTCGGCGCGGGCCGATGCGCCCCTGGGCGGCATGTGGGTTTCCTGATCCCAGGACAACAGCCCGGAGATCTGCTGCAGGGCGATGGTCCGGCGCATGTGCTCGGCGAGCCGGGACTGGGCAGACGGTGCGTGCAATGGAATACCCTCCGCCGCGCTGCGCGGCCCGGCCTGCATAGCACAACCGGCGCGCGGGAAAAGCGTCGGGAAGATCCGGTCGCCGGGGTTGGGGTTTCGGGCTCATGCGGTTATGAGACATCCGGGACGCAGCTATGCGCGGTTGCGGGGGTCAAATCGCCCCGTGGCCGGTCTATAGGGTGCCCGGGCGCGTGAAGCCGCCCGACGAATGCCGCGCCAAGCCGAAGGACATGCGAGCCATGAAGGATCTCGGACCCGATATCGACCCCGTAGAATCGCAGGAATGGCAGGAGGCGATCGAGGACGTGATTGAGCGCGACGGCCCCGACCGCGCGCATTTCCTGCTCGACAAGGCGGTGCAGAAGGCGCGTGCCGCCGGTGCGACGCTGCCGTTTTCGGCCACCACGCCCTACCAGAACACCATTCCCGCCGACGATCAGCCGCCCTTCCCCGGCGATCCGGAAATGGAATGGCGCATCCGCACCATCAATCGCTGGAACGCGATGGCCACCGTGGTTCGGCGCAACAAGGAGTCGAGCGAATATGGCGGGCACATCGCCTCCTTCGCTTCTTCCGCCGCGCTCTACGATATCGGGCTCAACCATTTCTGGCGCGCGCGCACGCCGGTCCATGGCGGCGATCTGGTGTTCTTTCAGGGCCACGCCATCCCCGGCATCTATGCGCGGTCCTTCATGGAAGGCCGGATCAGCGAGGAGCAGCTGATCAACTTCCGCTCCGAGGTCTCCGGCAACGGGCTTTCCTCCTACCCGCATCCCTGGCTGATGCCCGATTACTGGCAGTTCCCCACCGTCTCGATGGGGCTGGGGCCGCTCTGCGCCATCTATCAGGCGCGGTTCATGAAATACCTGCACAATCGCGGCCTGATCGAGATGGGCGACCGCAAGGTCTGGGCCTTCCTCGGCGATGGCGAGATGGACGAGCCGGAATCGCTGGGCGCCATTGCGCTGGCCGCGCGCGAGGGGCTCGACAACCTGATCTTCGTGATCAATTGCAACCTGCAGCGGCTCGACGGGCCGGTGCGCGGCAACGGCAAGATCGTGCAGGAGCTGGAGGGCCATTTCCGCGGCGCGGGCTGGGAGGTGATCAAGCTGCTCTGGGGCAAGGGCTGGGACGAGCTGCTGGAGCGTGACGTCACCGGGCGGCTGCGCCAGCTGATGGACGAGACGCTCGATGGCGACTACCAGACCTTCAAGTCCAAGGACGGCGCCTATATCCGCAAGCATTTCTTCGGCAAGTATCCCGAGACCGCGGCGCTGGTCGAGGACTGGACCGACGACCAGATCTGGGCGCTGCGCCGCGGCGGGCACGATCCGCAGAAGGTCTATGCCGCCTTCAAGCGCGCCACCGAGGTGGAGGGCCAGCCCACCGTGCTGCTGATCAAGACGGTCAAGGGCTACGGCATGGGCTCTGCCGGCGAGGGGCAGAACATTACCCACCAGCAGAAGAAGCTGGCGCTCGACCAGCTGCGCGAGATGCGCGACCGCTTCCGCATCCCGGTCTCGGATGCCGATCTGCCGGGTATCCCCTTTGTCACCCTCAACAACGCGCAGAAATCCTATCTCGCCGATCGCCGCAAGGCGCTGGGCGGGCCCTTCCCGCAGCGCATCAGCGCGGCCGAAAAGCTCGACATTCCCGCGCTCGACAAGTTCGCCGCCCAGCTGAAGGGGACCGGCGAGCGCGAGATCTCCACCACCATGGCCTTCGTGCGCATCCTCACCACGCTGTTGCGCGACAAGGCGGTGGGCAAGCGCGTGGTGCCGATCGTGCCGGATGAATCGCGCACCTTCGGCATGGAGGGGCTGTTCCGCTCGGTCGGCATCTACAACCCGCAGGGCCAACTCTACACGCCCCAGGATGCCGACCAGATGATGTATTATCGTGAAAGCGAGACCGGCCAGGTGCTGCAGGAGGGCATCAACGAGGCCGGCGGCATGGCCGACTGGATCGCGGCGGCGACCAGCTATTCGGTGCATGGCGTGCCGATGATCCCCTTCTACATCTTCTATTCGATGTTCGGCTTCCAGCGCATCGGCGATCTGGCCTGGGCGGCGGGCGACAGCCGGGCGCGCGGCTTCCTCCTGGGCGGCACGGCGGGGCGGACCACGCTCAACGGCGAGGGGCTGCAGCATGAGGACGGGCACAGCCATGTGCTCGCCTCCACCGTTCCCAACTGCATCAGCTACGACCCGACCTTTTCCTACGAGGTCGCGGTGCTGATCCATCACGGGCTGCAGCGCATGTTCGTGGATCAGGAGGACGTGTTCTTCTACCTCACGCTGATGAACGAGAACTACCGCCATCCCGACATGCCGCCGGGGGTGGAAGACGAGATCATCCGCGGGCTCTACCGCTTCAGCCAGGGGGC
>RFIR01000100.1 GCA_003695135.1 Alphaproteobacteria bacterium
CGCGAGATCCCGCCGCAAACCATGCTGATCGACGGGCAGTGGGTCGAGGCGGCGGCGGGCGGCCGGCGCGAGACGCTCAGCCCCATCGACGGCCGGGTGCTGACCACGCTGGCCGACGGCACCGCGGCGGATGTGGACCGGGCGGCGGCGGCGGCGCGGCGCGCCTTCGAGGACGGGCGCTGGTCGCGCATGGCGCCGGCGCAGCGCAAGCGCATCCTGCACCGTTTCGCCGATCTGGTCGAGCGCGAGGCGCTGGAACTGGCGGTGCTGGGCGTGCGCGACAACGGCACCGAGATCGGCATGGCGATCCGGGCCGAGCCCGGCTCGGCCGCTGGCACCTTCCGCTTCTATGCCGAGGCGGTGGACAAGATCGCCGGCGAGATCGCGCCCACGCCCGACGGCATCCTGGCGCTCGTGCATCGCGAGCCGGTGGGCGTGGTCGGTGTCATCGTGCCATGGAATTTCCCGCTGATGATCGCGGCGTGGAAGATCGCCCCGGCGCTGGCAGCGGGCAACTCGGTGGTGCTCAAGCCGCCCGAAAGCGCCTCGCTGAGCCTGTTGCGGCTGGCCGCGCTGGCGCAGGAGGCCGGGCTGCCCGATGGCGTGCTCAACGTGGTCACCGGCACCGGGCCGGTGGTCGGCGAGGCGATCGGGCTGAGCATGGATATCGACGTGCTGGCCTTCACCGGATCGGGGGCGACCGGGCGGCGGCTTCTGGAATACGCCGCGCGCTCCAACCTCAAGCGCTGCTATCTGGAACTCGGCGGCAAGTCGCCCAACATCGTCTTTGCCGATGCCCCGGATCTGGAGGCGGCCGCACGCGCCTGCGTCAACGGCATCTTCCGCAATTCCGGGCAGGTCTGCATCGCCGGCTCGCGGCTTCTGGTGCAGAAGGACATCCATGACGCCTTCCTCGCCCGGGTGGTCGAGCTGACGGAGGCGCTGAAGGTCGGCGATCCGCTCGATTGCGCCTCCGATATCGGCGCGGTGCATTCCGAGGCCCAGCTTGCCGGCAATCTGCGCTTCGTCGACATGGCCCGGGCCGAGGGCGGGGCGCTGGTCACCGGCGGTGCGCGCATCCTTGAGGACACCGGCGGCTTCTACATGGCGCCTGCGGTGATCGACCGGGTGCGCCCCGACAGCACGCTCGCGCAGCGCGAGGTGTTCGGCCCGGTGCTGGCGGTCACCGTCTTCGCCGATGCCGATGAGGCGGTGCGGCTGGCCAATGCCACCGATTTCGGCCTGTCGGGCACGGTGTGGACCTCCGACCTGTCGACCGCCCATCGCGTGACGCGCGCGGTCAGGTCGGGCCTTCTACACGTCAACACCTATGGCGGCTCGGACATCACCGTGCCGATGGGCGGCATGAAGCAGTCGGGCAACGGTGTGGACAAGTCGCTGCATGCGCTCGACAAGTATCTCGATTACAAGACGGTCTGGATGAAGCTCTGAGCACGGCCCGGAGCGGAACTGGCAGGGAGGGCCGCATGGCCAAGGCATTCGCATCGCAGGGCGATCTGGCGGAAAAGACCATCAGCTTCACCGAGGTCGGGCGCGGGCTGTGGGCCTTCACCGCCGAGGGCGACCCCAATTCCGGGGTCATCATCGGCGATGATTCGGTGATGATCGTCGAGGCGCAGGCCACGCCGCGGCTGGCGCGCAAGGTGATCGAGAAGGTGCGCGAGGTCACCGACAAGCCGATCACCCATCTGGCGCTGACCCATTATCACGCGGTGCGGGTGCTGGGCGCCTCGGCCTATGGCGCGGGCCAGATCATCATGTCCGAAAAGGCCCGCTCGATGGTGGTCGAACGCGGGCAGGAGGACTGGGACAGCGAGTTCGCCCGCTTCCCGCGCCTGTTTCAGGGCCATGAGGAAATCCCCGGCCTGACCTGGCCCACCACCACCTTCAACAGCCGCATGAGCGTCTATCTCGGCCAGCGGCGCGTCGATCTGATGTTTCTGGGCCGCGCCCATACCGCCGGCGACATCGTCATCTACGTGCCGGACGAGAACGTGATGTTCACCGGTGACATCGTCGAATACCACTCCGCCTGCTATTGTGGCGACGGGCATTTCCATGACTGGCCCGGCACACTGGAAAACATCCGCGGCTGGAATCCCGACGCCATCGCGCCGGGGCGCGGCGCGGCGCTGGTGGGGCGCGAGATGGTCAACGAGGCGCTCGACAAGACCGCCGATTTCGTCATCTCGACCTATGCGCCGGTGGCGCGGGTGGCGATGCGCGGCGGCTCGCTGAAGGAGGCGTGGGAGGCCTGCCGTGCGGTCTGCGATCCGAAATTCTCCGACTATGCCATCTACGAACACTGCCTGCCCTTCAATGTCGCCCGCGCCTATGACGAGGCGCGTGACATCGACACCCCGCGCATCTGGACGGCCGAGCGCGACAGGGAAATGTGGGAAGCGCTGCAGGGATAGGCACGATGGGCGCGCGCGACATCATCTGGCTGGCCGCGCTGGTGCTTTGTTTCGCGATCTGGATGGTCAACATGTTCCGCACCCTCTACCGCCTCAAGGCCCGGGCGGAGGAGCGGCTGCGGGACGGCGGCGGCGGCCCGGTCGCAGGCATCGGCAACACCGCATCCACCTTTGGCGAGTTCTTCACCCGGCCCGAGTGGCGGCGCGATCGCCGGCGGTTGCTCGTGATGACCGCCACCCTGTTCGCGGTCATCGCCATCGGCCCGCTCTTCCTGGCGCAGGCAGGATGAGACCGCGCCCCGCCCGCCGGCC
>RFIR01000101.1 GCA_003695135.1 Alphaproteobacteria bacterium
GATCGCCTCTCTGGTCGTCGAGGGACAGATCATGCGCGTCTTCGTCCATCATGCCCTGAAGGCCGCGCAGCCCGATCTTGCCATCATCGACGGCGAGGCGGCCATTTCCGGCCTGCGCATGATCAAGAGCGCCGAGGAGATCGCCGCGCTGCGCGAGGCCATCGCCATCTCCGAGCGCGCGCTGGAACGCACGCTTGCCGGGGTACGCGCGGGACAGAGCGAGGCAGAGATCGAACAGGCACTGGTCCAGGCGCTGTTTGCCGAGGGCGCGGAGGATCACGCCTTTCGCCCCATCGTCGCGGCCGGCGACAATTCCGCCCGCCCGCACGCCAAGGCGCGGGCCGACTACCGGCTTCGGCCGGGCGATGCGCTCTTGATCGATTTTGGCGCCCGCAGGCATGGTTTCTGCGCCGACATCACCCGCACCGTCTTTCTCGGCCATGCCAGCGACGAGGCGCAGGCGGTCTATGACACCGTCCTCCAGGCCAATCTGAAGGGCCACGCCGTCACCCGCGCCGGTATCACCGCGCATGAGATCGACGATGCGGTGACGGCCGTGCTGGAGGCCTCGCCCTTCGCCGACCGCATCCGCACCAAGACCGGGCACGGGCTGGGCCGCGAGGTGCATGAGGCGCCCTACATCATGCGCGGCAACCATCAGCGACTGCCGGCGGGCACGGTGTTCACCGACGAGCCCGGACTTTACCGCATCGGCGGCTTCGGCGTGCGCATCGAGGACGACATCCTGATCACCGAGACGGGCTGCGTCTCGCTCACCAGCTTTCCCAGGGAACTGCAGGTGCTGGAATGCTGAGATACTTCGCCACCCGCCTGCTGACCTTCGTGCCGACATTCATCGGCGTGACGCTGATCTCCTTTGCCTTCATCCGGGTGCTGCCCGGCGATCCGATCATCGTCATGGCCGGCGAGCGCGGGCTGAGCGAGGAACGCTATGCCGAGCTGACCCGGCAGTTCGGCTTCGACCGCCCGATCTATGTGCAGTTCTGGGACTATCTCCTCGGCGTGCTGCAGGGCGATCTCGGCCAGTCCTTCGTCACCAAGAAACCGGTCTGGGACGAGTTCTTCACGCTGTTCCCGGCGACACTGGAGCTTTCCTTCTGCGCCATGATCATCGCGGTGGTCCTCGGGCTGCCGGCGGGGGTGCTGGCGGCAGTGCGGCGCGGCAAGCTCCTGGACCGGGTGCTGATGTCCTCGGCGCTGGTCGGCTATTCGATGCCGATCTTCTGGTGGGCGCTGCTTCTCATCATCGTGTTCTCGGGCAACCTGCAATGGACGCCGGTCTCGGGCCGGATCGACCTGATCTACTATTTCCCCGATCCCACCGGCTTCATGCTCTATGACGCGCTCGCCTCGGGGCAGCAGGGCGCCTTCGCCTCGGCGCTGCGCCATCTGGTGCTGCCGGCGATCGTGCTGGGCACCATCCCGCTGGCGGTGATCGCGCGCCAGACCCGTTCGGCGATGCTCGAGGTGCTGGGCGAGGACTACATCCGCACCGCGCGCGCCAAGGGGCTGAGCCCGGCCCGCATCAACGGCATCCATGCGCTGCGCAACGCGCTGATCCCGGTCGTCACCGTGATCGGGCTGTCGGTCGGCACGCTGCTGGCCGGCGCCATCCTGACCGAGACCATCTTCAGCTGGCCCGGCATCGGCAAGTGGATGGTCGATTCGATCTTCCGCCGCGACTATCCGGTGGTGCAGGGCGGGCTGCTGCTGATCGCGGTGATGGTGATGGTCGTCAACCTGACCGTCGACGTGCTCTATGGCGTCATCAACCCCAAGATCAGGACCCGGTGAATGAGCAGCGACGCGACCGTTCCCCGCAAAGAGGGCGCCCCCGAGCGGCCGGGGCTCCTGCGCGAGTTCTGGTACTATTTCCGCGAGAATCGCGGTGCGGTGTTCGGTCTGTGGATCTTTGCCGCCTTTGCCTTCTGCGCCGCCTTCGCGCCCTATCTGGTCCTGCACGACCCCACCGAGCAGTTCCGCGAGCATTTCCTGCAGCCCCCGGTGTGGCAGGACGGCGGCGACTGGCTGTTTCCGCTCGGCACCGACCCGCTGGGCCGGGACATCGCCTCGCGCCTGATCGCCGGCGCGCGGCTGTCCTTCTTCGTCGGCGTGGTGGTGGTGGCGGTCGCGGCCAGCGGCGGCATCCTGATCGGGCTGCTGGCCGGCTTCGCGCCGAAATGGCTCGATGCCATCATCATGCGGATCATGGACATCATCCTCGCCTTTCCCTCGCTGTTGCTGGCGCTGGTGCTGGTGACGATCCTCGGCCCGTCCCTGGTCAATGCGATGATCGCCATCGCCATCGTGCTGCAGCCCCATTACGTGCGGCTGACCCGTGCCAGCGTTCTGGCCGAACGGCAGAAGGACTATGTCACCGCCGCGCGGGTGGTCGGCGCCAGCCGGTTGCGGCTGATGGTGGTCACGGTTTTGCCCAACTGCCTCGCCCCGATCATCGTGCAGGGGGCGCTGTCCTTTTCCACCGCCATCCTCGATGCCGCCGCGCTGGGCTTTCTGGGCATGGGTGCCCAGCCGCCCACCCCGGAATGGGGCACCATGCTGGCCGAGGCGCGCGAATTCATCCTGCGCGCCTGGTGGGTGGTGACACTGCCGGGCCTTGCCATCCTTGTCTCGGTGCTGGCGATCAACCTGATGGGTGACGGTCTGCGCGACGCGCTCGACCCGCGGCTGAAGCGGAGCTGACGCGATGAGCCTTCTGAGCATCCGCAACCTCAGCGTCGATTTCGCCACCTCCTCCGGCAGCTTCCGCGCCGTCGATGCGGTCGATCTCGAACTCGATCCCGGCGAGCTCTTCGCCATCGTCGGCGAATCGGGTTCGGGCAAGTCGGTGACCATGCTGGCGGTGATGGGGCTCTTGCCCTGGACCGCCACCATCACCGCCGACGAGATGCGGTTCGACGGACACGATCTGCGCCGGATGGATGCGCGTGCCCGCCGCCGCATCGTCGGCCACGAGCTGGCGATGATCTTTCAGGAGCCGATGTCCTCGCTCAATCCCTGCTTCACCGTCGGCTGGCAGATCGAGGAGGCGCTGCGCGTGCATCTCGGCCTTGGCCGGCGCGAGCGGCGGGCGCGGGCGGTGGAGCTGTTCGAGCAGGTCGGCATCCCGGCCCCCGAAAGGCGGCTGTCGGCCTTTCCGCATCAGCTTTCGGGCGGCATGAACCAGCGGGTGATGATCGCCATGGCCATCGCCTGCAAGCCGAAGCTGCTGATCGCCGACGAGCCGACCACCGCGCTCGACGTCACCATCCAGGCCCAGATCCTGGACCTCCTGCTGTCGCTCAGACGGGAAACCGGCATGGGGCTGGTGCTGATCACCCATGACATGGGGGTGGTGGCCGAGACCGCCGAGCGGGTCGCGGTGTTCTATTCCGGTCAGAAGGTCGAGGAACAGAAGGTGATCCCGCTGTTCCAGACACCGCACCATCCCTATACCGCGGCGCTCCTGAGCGCGCTGCCCGAGCGGGCGACCGAAAAGCATCTGCCGACCATTCCCGGCGTGGTGCCGGGGCAGTTCGACCGGCCCGAGGGCTGCCTGTTCTCGCCGCGCTGCCGCTATGCCGATGCGCTGTGCAGGAGCAGGGAACCGGAACCGCGGGGCGCGGCGGTCGGGTTTGCGCGCTGCCACTACCCGCTCGATACCGATGCGCAGGTGGCCTCGTGAACGCGCCGGTGATGACCGCCCGCGATCTGGCGCGGCATTACCCGGTGGGCGGCTCTCTGTTCTCGAAGCCGCAGGCGCTCAAGGCGCTGTCGGGGGTGGATTTCGAGCTCTTCCCCGGCCGCACCCTGGCGGTGGTCGGCGAATCGGGCTGCGGGAAATCGACGCTGGCGCGGCTGGTGACGATGATCGAGGAGCCCACGCGCGGCACGCTGAGCCTGTCCGGCAAGCCGGTCACGCCGACCGACTGGCGGCATCTGCGCAAGGATGTGCAGATCGTGTTTCAGGACCCCTATGGCTCGCTCAATCCGCGCCAGCGCATCGGCACCATCCTGCAGGAGCCGCTGGTGATCAACCGCCCCGACCTGAGCACGGCCGATCGCGTGGCCCGGGCGCGCGAGATGCTGGGGCTGGTCGGGCTGCGCGAGGAGCATTTCGACCGCTATCCGCACATGTTTTCCGGCGGCCAGCGCCAGCGCATCGCGGTGGCGCGCGCGCTGATGCTGGATCCGAAGGTGCTGGTGCTCGACGAGCCGGTCTCGGCCCTCGATGTCTCGATCCAGAGCGCGATCCTCAACCTGCTCGTCGATCTGCAGGAGCGGCTGAACCTCGCCTATCTCTTCATCAGCCACGATCTCAGCGTGGTGCGCCACATCGCCGACGATCTGATCGTGATGTATCTCGGCCGCGCGGTGGAGACGGGACCGAAGCAGGCGGTGTTCGACGCCCCGCGCCACCCCTATACCAAGGCGCTCTTGTCGGCGACGCCGCGGGCCGATCCGACGGTGAAGCACGAACGCATCAAGCTGCAGGGCGAGCTGCCCTCGCCGCTCGACCAGCCGCCGGGCTGCCCCTTCGCGCCGCGCTGCTGGCGCGCGCAGCCACGCTGTCACGACGAGCGGCCGGAACTGACCGGCGGCGACCAGCGCGCGGCCTGCCACTATCCGCTGGACGCGGCGGGCTGAGGAGGGACGATTGGGCGCGGAGTTGCTCTGTCTTGGCGAGCCGATGGTCGAATTCGTCCATCAGGGCGGGGGGCTCTACCGGCGCGGGGTCGGGGGCGATACCTCCAACGCCGCCATCGCCGCAGCCCGGCAGGGCGCGCGGGTCGGCTTCCTGACCGCGCTCGGCGCCGACCGGTTCGGCGATTCGATCATGGATCTGTGGCGGGCCGAGGGCGTCGATGCCGCGCATGTGCGGCGCAACGCGGACGCGCCGACCGGTATCTACTTCATCGACCCCGATCCGGAGGGGCGTTTCTTCACCTATTACCGCGCCGGCTCGGCGGCCAGCCTGATGCGGCCCGACGATCTGCCGGCCGATGCGATCCGCGCCACACGCTGCCTGCATCTGAGCGGGATCACGCTGGCCGTCTCGCCCGATCTGCGCGACACGGCGCTGGCCGCGATCGACCTCGCTGCTCAAGCCGGGGTGTCGGTGTCGCTTGATACCAATCTGCGGCTGAAGCTGTGGGATGCCGAGACCGCGCGGCGGGTCATCGACGGCACGCTGGAACGGGTGCGGATCGTGGTGACCAGCATCGAGGACAGCCTCCATCTGACCGGGCTGGGCGAGCCGGAGGCCATCGGCGAATTCTACCGCCGGCGCGGGCCCGAAATCGTGC
>RFIR01000102.1 GCA_003695135.1 Alphaproteobacteria bacterium
AGCGCGTGATCCCCGGCCAGCCGTTCGACGTGATGGTCGAGGGCATAAAGGCACATCGCCGCGGCGATGCCGGACTGGCGCAGCGCGCCGCCCCAGCGCTGCTTGAAGCGCCAGGCCTCGGCGATGAATGCCTCCGACCCCGCCAGCACCGCACCGATCGGCGCGCCGAGCCCCTTGGTGAAGTCGATCCAGACGCTGTCATAGCCCTGCGCCATCTCCGCCGCCGGGACGCCGCTGGCCACCACCGCATTCATCAGCCGCGCGCCGTCGATATGGCTGGCGAGCCCGGCTTCGGACGCGACCGCGGCCACGGCGCGCAGCGCCTCCAGCGGCCAGACCACGCCGCCTTCGAGATTGACCGTCTGTTCGACGCAGACCAGCCGGCTGCGCGGCGCGTAGCGCCCGCCCGCGCGCAGCGCGTTGCGCACCGAGGAGGGGTGCAGGATGCCGCGCGCATCGTCGAGCGGATGCATCATCACCCCCGACAGCGCCGCCGGGCCGCCGCCCTCGGCCACGATCACATGGGCGTTGCGCGCGCAGATCACCTCGTCGCCCGGGCGGCAATGCACGGCGATGGCGATCTCGTTGCACATGGTGCCGGAGGGCAGGAACACCGCCGCCGCCTTGCCCAGCAGTTCCGCCACCCGCGCGCAGAGCGCGTTGGTGGTGGGATCCTCGCCCATCTGTTCGTCGCCGGTCTCGGCCTCCAGCACCGCCTGGCGCATGGCGCGGGTGGGCCGGGTCTGGGTGTCGGAGTAGAAATTGTGCATGGCTCGCCCTTGACCGGTTGCGCCATCCGAAGATGGCGGGGGATCGACAGATCGACGGGCCTGCGCGGACGGCATGGCGGGCGGCGCCGGATCCGGCCCGCTCACTGGTCCTCGCCAAAGCGGCTGGAAACCAGATCGGCCAGAGCGTCGGCCAGTTCCTCCGCCTCCTTCCCCTCGGTCAGTATTTCCACCTCGGTTCCCTTGGAGGCAGACAGCGTCAGCAGCCCCATTATGGAATCGCCCGGCACCTCGATGCCGTTGCGTGCGACGCGCGCGGTGGCATCGAAAAGCTCCACCGTCTCGACGAAACGAGCCGAGGCGCGCGCATGCAGCCCCTTCTCGTTGACGATCTCCACCCGGCGCCTGGCCATCAGCCCGTCCTGCGGCCGGTGCGCCCCGACGAGATGATCGCGCCGGCCGAATTGATGTATTTGCGCCCCGATTCGACGGCTGCAGCGACCGCATCCGCCAGCGGCAGATGCCGCAGCTTGCCGAGCTTGACCAGCGCGGGAAGATTGGCGCCGTAGATCACCTCGGTCCCGCCGGGCGCGGTCGCGCCCATGGCCAGGTTGGACGGCGTTCCGCCGAACATGTCGGTCACGATCGCCACGCCTTCGCCGCTGTCGACCGATTCCACCGCGGCGCAGATCTCGGCCTGCTTCTCGCGCAGATCGTCCTCGGGCCAGATCGCGATGGCGACGGCGTGCGGCTGGCGTCCGACGACATGCTCCAGCGCCTCCAGCAATGCCTTTGCCAGATCGCCATGCGCCACGACAACCAGACCGATCATCGGTCCAAAATTCCCCCTGCGGGCGTCATGCCCGGCTCAACGCTCCAGCTCGCGATGGCGAATTGACACGGACCAGCCCGATTGATCAAGCCGGTTTGCCAATGTTTCGCACAGGTATACCGATCTGTGCCGGCCACCGGTGCAACCTATACCGACAGAAAGATAAGCCTTTCCTTCCTCGCGATAGGCCGGCAGCAGGAACAGCAGCAGATCGGCCATCCGTTCGAGGAAGGGCGCAAAGCGCGGATCGGCGGCGATGTGTTGGCCCACCGCGGGGTCGCGCCCGTCCAGCGCGCGCAGCTCGGCCACCCAGTACGGATTGCGCAGGAAGCGGACATCGAACATCATGTCGAGCCCGCGCGGCACGCCGCGCTTGAACGAAAAGCTCTGCATCGACACCGCAAGCCCCTGCGCGCCGCCGCCGCCGAACCAGCGGCCAAGCTCTGCCTTGAGCTCATGCGGGGTCAGCTCGGAGGTGTCGATCACGATGTCGGCGCGTTCGCGCACCGGGGCGATGAGGTCGCGTTCGCGGGCAATGGCCGCCTCGAGCGGTTCGGACGGGGCCAGCGGATGGCGCCTGCGGGTCTCGGAAAACCGCCGGATCAGCGCCGCCTCGCTGCAGTCCAGAAACAGCAGCGTGAAGTCGAGGCGCGGATCGGCGTGCAGCGCCTCGGCGGTCTCGATCAGCGCGGCGGCCGTGAAGCCGCGGGTGCGCATGTCCACCCCGACCGCCAGCGGACGCCCCTCATCCTCGCCGTTCAGCAGGCGCGGCAGGAGGGCGAGCGGCAGGTTGTCGATCGCCTCGAAACGCATGTCCTCCAGCGCCCGGATCGCGGTGATGCGGCCGGCGCCGGACGGCCCGGTGACCAGCACGACCCGCTGCTGCCCGCCCGGCCGGTCCTCCTCGGCCACCGCTCAATGCTCCTCGAGCCGGGCGCCGCGGGCGAACCAGACCGTCAGCACCGCGGCAAGATCGGGCAGGTTGCAGGCATGCAGCAGCGGCAGCCGCAGCCCGAGGATCTCGATCTCGCGCCCCGGCGGCAGGCGGCGCGCCTCGATCTGTTCCATGTCCGCGACCAGCGCCAGCGCCACCTCGTCGAGGCCGGTCAGGGTGAAGATGCCGACACCGCGCGCCTCGATGCGCCCCGCCGTGGCGGGATCGGGTGCCGCCAGCAGCCGATCGCCGGCGCGCCGCAGCACCACCTGGTCATCGGCCACAAGCTCGGCGCCCCGCGCGATCAGCCGCAGCGCCTCGGTCGACTTGCCCGAACCCGGCGGCCCGATGAACAGGATCCCCGCGCCCGAGAGGGCGACACAGCTTGCATGCACCCGCTCCGTCCCGGCCTCGCTCACTGCGGCAGTTCCACCGTGAAGCGGGCGCCGCGCGGCGGCGCATCCGGCCTGTCGCCGGGCTCACGGATGTTTTCCGCCCAGATCCGCCCGCCATGGGCATCGACGATCTGCTTGGAGATCGCCAGCCCCAGCCCGGAATGGTTGCCGAATTCCTTTTGCGGCCGTTCGGAATAGAAACGGCTGAAGATGTCCTTGAGGTTTTCCTCCGGTATGCCCGGCCCGGCATCGGAGACGGTGACGCGGATGGTGCCGTCGGGCTTGCGGCTGCCGGCCACGCGGATCACCCCGCCCTCGCCGGTGAAGGAGATCGCATTGGAGATCAGGTTGACGAAGACCTGCGCCAGCCGGCCCTCGATGCCCTTGGTCATCAGCGGATCGTCCTCGGGCAGATCGGCGATCAGCCCGCCGCCGACCTCGCTGGCCTTCGGCGCGTTGAACTCGACCAGATTGGACAGAAGCTCGCGCATCGAGAAGGGCTCGAGCTCCTCGCGCACCATCTCGCTGTCCAGCCGCGAGGCGTTGGAGATGTCGGTAACCAGCCGGTCGAGCCGGGTCACGTCCTTCTCGATGACCGCCAGCAGACGCTCGCGCGCATCGTCGCTGTGCGTCAGGCGCAGCGTCTCCACCGCCGAACGCAGCGAGGTCAGCGGATTCTTGATCTCATGGGCCACCTCGGCCGAGAACACCTCGCTCTGCTCGATGCGGTCATAGAGCGCCTCGGTCATCTTGCGCATGGCCCCGGAGAGATAGCCGATCTCGTCCGGCCGCCCGGTCAGATCCGGGATGCGGATGCGCTCGGGGTTCATCAGCCGCGAGGTGCGGCCCTCGCTCTGCTCGGCGGCCTCGGCCAGACGCTGCAGGGGCCGGGCGATGGTGTTGGCCAGCACCAGCGACAGCCCGACCGAGACCATCAGCGCGATGGCGAAGACCTGCAAAAGCTGGGCGCGCTGGTTGGAGACCATCTGGTCGATCTCGCCCGGGCGCGAGGAGACGAGGATGGCGCCGAGCACCTTGCCCGCCTGCGCGATGGGCAGCGCCACGCCGACGATCATCCGCCCCTCGACATCGGTGGCGCGATCGGCGGCCAGCCGTCCCTCGAGCGCCCGGAACACCTTCGGATCGCTGGTGATGCCCGGTTTCAGCGTCTCGCTGGTGACCGGCTTGCCTTCGGTGAACACGTCGCGGACCCGGTCTAGGATCGGGCCGAACAACCCGCCCGATCGCGGCCGGACGGCGGTGAGACGCAGTGCGCCGGCATTGGGCACGTTCAGCGAATCCGCCATCATCCGCCCCTCGCGGTCGTAAAGCCGGATGCGATTGAAGGTCGCGAGACCCAGCCGCGACAGATAGCGCCGGGCCGCAACGGCATTGGCCTCGTCCCGGGCCGGGTCGCCGAAATCGGGGGGGGCGTCGAGCGCGATGCCCTGCGCGATCGCGCGGGCCTCCGACAGGATGGCGCGCTCGCGCTCGACGATCAGCGCCTCGTCGAACTGGGTGAGATAGAGAACCCCGATCACCAGCGCGCCGAGCGCCAGCACGTTGAAGGCGATGATGCGGCGGGCGATCGGCGAACGGGCGCCGAACAGGGTCTGGCGTTCCCGGCGTGCGGTCGGCTCGGCCGGACGGTTTTCCTGCCAGTCGTCGAGCACGATGCCGGTGGTGTTTCGCAACCGGCCAGCTTCATCCATGGCGCCGTCAGCCATCGGGCCGCCTGACTCCGGTCACGACTCGCGGTACCGGTATCCGACGCCGTAGAGGGTTTCGATGGCGGCAAATTCGGGATCGTGGTCGCGGAACTTCTTGCGCACCCGCTTGATGTGGCTGTCGATGGTGCGGTCGTCGACATAGATCTGGTTGTCATAGGCCGCATCCATCAGCTGGTCGCGGCTCTTGACGAAGCCCGGGCGCTGCGCGAGCGCCTGCAGGATCAGGAATTCGGTCAGCGTCAGCTGCACCGGATTGCCCTTCCAGGTCACCGAATGGCGCAGCGGGTCCATCACCAGCGGGCCGCGTTCGATGATCTTCTCGGCATCCGAACGCTCCCGCCCGCTATCGGCCGCCTCGCGCCGGCGCAGCACCGCGCGGATGCGCTCGACCAGCAGGCGCTGCGAAAAGGGCTTGCGAATGTAGTCGTCCGCCCCCATGCGCAGCCCGAGCACCTCGTCGACCTCGTCATCCTTGGAGGTGAGAAAGATCACCGGCATGTCGGTCTTCTGGCGCAGGCGGCGCAGCAGCTCCATCCCGTCCATGCGCGGCATCTTGATGTCCAGCACCGCCATGTCGGGCGGCGTCTGGCTCAGCGCCGCCAGCGCCGATGCGCCGTCCGTATAGGTGCGAACGTCATAGCCCTCCGATTCCAGAAGGATCGAAACCGATGTCAGGATGTTCCTGTCATCGTCGACAAGCGCGATCGTTGCCATTCCCTTGCCCCTTGGCCTGCTCTGCCGCCCCGGTGTCACCGGGCGATGGTTCTGTGACATGTTATGGCGCGGAGAATACCGACAGTTTACCACTCGCGCAATTCGCCATTCGGCAAACGCCACGCGACTGTGCCCATTCCGCCGGCATGGGTGGCACATCCGCCCTGCCCTGCGCCAAACTGACGTAACCCGGGGGGCGGCTTGACACTGGCCGCGAGCGGTTCAGGCGTGTTATAATTTTATTGCGCGAAAGAACGCGACGAGTCGATCAAAATGATCGGTTGGCGTTGACGGCTTGTTTTCGTGCCTTTGATTTTTCGGGGGCAGCCGGGCTGGCGAGCGTTCCCGCCCGGGACGGTATTGAGGAGTGGTGCTGCAATGCAGATGGGGATCGTGAACGCCGCCCGGCGTCTGGAGGCGCTGGGTTTCGGCGGAGCATCGAGTGTGAAGTACAATCTGGCCGAGGCTGCCCTGATGCAGGAGGCGGTGCGCCGCGGCGAGGGCGATATCGGCAATGGCGGCGCCTTCCTGTGCAGCACGGGGCGGCATACCGGCCGTTCCCCGCTCGACAAGTTCGTGGTGCGCGAGCCGTCGGTGGAGCCGCATGTCTGGTGGGACAACAACAAGCCGATGGCGCCGGACGCCTTCGACCGGCTGCATGCGGACATGCTGGAACACATCCGGGGCGGCGATCTCTTCGTGCAGGACCTCTACGCCGGGGCCGATCCCGCCTACCGGCTGAACGTACGGGTGATCACCGAGCTTGCCTGGCACAGCCTGTTCATCCGCCACCTGCTGCGCCGCCCGCCGCTGGCGGAACTCGAGGGTTTCGTCGAGGATTTCACCATCCTCAACTGCCCCTCCTTCAAGGCCGATCCCGCCCGCCATGGCTGCCGCTCCGAGACCGTGATCGCAATCTCCTTCGAGAAGCGGCTGATCCTGATCGCCGACACCTCCTATGCCGGCGAGATCAAGAAATCGGTGTTCTCGGTGCTCAACTACCTGCTGCCCGAGCAGGGCGTGATGCCGATGCATTGCTCGGCCAATCACGCGCCGGGCGATCCCGACGACGTGGCGATCTTCTTCGGCCTCTCCGGCACCGGCAAGACCACGCTTTCCGCCGATCCCGCCCGGGTGCTGATCGGCGATGACGAGCATGGCTGGTCCGACAACGGCGTCTTCAACTTCGAGGGCGGCTGTTACGCCAAGACCATCAATCTCAGCCCCGAGGCGGAGCCGGAGATCTACGCCACCACCTCGCGCTTCGCCACGGTGGTGGAGAACATGGTCTACGATCCGCTGACGCGCGAGATCGACTTCTCCGATGACAGCCTGACCGCCAACACGCGCTGCGCCTATCCGCTGGAGGCGATCTCGAACGCCTCGCCCACCGCGATGGGCGGGCATCCGAAGAACGTCATCATGCTGACCTGCGACGCCTTCGGCGTGCTGCCGCCCATCGCGCGGCTGACCCCGGCCCAGGCGATGTATCATTTCCTGTCGGGCTTCACCTCCAAGGTCGCCGGCACCGAGAAGGGTGTGACCGAGCCGCAGCCGACCTTCTCGACCTGCTTCGGCGCCCCCTTCATGCCACGCCGGCCCGAGGTCTATGGCGCGCTGCTGCGCGAGAAGATCGCCGCGCATGGCGCCCATTGCTGGCTGGTCAACACCGGCTGGACCGGCGGCGCCCATGGCACCGGCCACCGCATGCCGATCCGGGCCACCCGCGCCCTGCTTGCCGCCGCGCTCGACGGCTCGCTCAACGCCGCGGAGTTCCGCAAGGACGCCAATTTCGGCTTCGAGGTTCCGGTGGCCGTGCCCGGCGTGGAGGCGGGTCTGCTCGACCCGCGTGCGAGCTGGGACGATCCGGTCGCCTATGACGCGCAGGCGCGCAGGCTGGTGGAGATGTTCAGCGTCAACTTCGCCCAATACGCCCCGCATGTCGGCGAGGACGTGATCGCCTCGGCCCCCCACGCGGCGTGATCGACCGGGACGGCCGGGTCCGGCCCGGCCGCTGACACGCCTTCGCCGGGGCCCCGTTGGGGCGGTCGAACCCCGACAGTTCCCCTTCGCGTAGGGTGCGCATTCATGGCGCACCCGGCCCGGGCATGGCACTCGTGCCCGATTCCGATGCTACGGCGCCGTGACCCACCTCCCTGCCGGGCATCGTTGTCGCGGCGTGAAATCCTGGCGACCCCGGAAGGACTCGAACCCTCAACCTGCGGATTAGAAGTCCGCTGCTCTATCCAGTTGAGCTACGGGGCCGGCAGGGCGCTTTTAAGGCGTTTTCCGCCGCTGTCAAAGCGGAGCGGTTCCGGGCCACCGCCCGGCGGTCGAGCTCGGGCGATGCCGTGGCGTCGCAGGGGAGGGGAGGCCGGTTCAATCCGCGCCGCATTCGGCCTACAACCGCCACCGGATTCAGGAAACGAGGCAGGCCATGCGCATACTGGTGACAAATGATGACGGCATTTCGGCGCCCGGGCTCGCCGTGGCCGAAGCGATCGCGGCCGAGCTGGCCGGACCCGAAGGCGAGGTCTGGGTGGTCGCACCCGCCTTCGAGCAATCGGGCGTCGCCCATGCCGTC
>RFIR01000103.1 GCA_003695135.1 Alphaproteobacteria bacterium
GCCCTGACCCGTGCCCTGCGGATCGCCGAAGGGTTTCCACAACCCGATCCGCGGCTCGCCATCACGCTCGACTTTCTCGCCACCGCGGAATTCGACCGCGATCCGCGCCGGGCCGAGGCGCTGATGGAGCGCGCCGTCGACAGCCTCGCGCGCAATTTCCCGCCGGGCGACCTGCGGCTGGCCGTGTTCAGCGTCTATCTCGCCCAGATCCGCCTCCGGCTCGGCAGATACCGCTCGGCGCTCGATCTGGTCGATGCCGCCCTGCCCGCCCTCATTGCCCACGCGGCGGCCACCCGCATCGACCAGGCGCTGCGCATCCGGGTCGCGGCGCTGAAGGACTTGGGCCGCGAGGCCGAAGCCGCGCGCGCGGCCATCGACAGCCGGGCCTGGGCGAATTATGTCACCGGGCATGGCCCCTAGAAGCGCGGCGGGCCGCAGACAGGAAGGCGAGGTGGCGGGATGACCGGGATGACACTGATCGGCTTTCTGCTCGGCCTCGGCCTGGGCTGGTGGCGCGCCGGGCGGCTGGGCGGCAAGCTGGCCGACAAGCTGCAGTATGCCGCCGGCTTCGGCATCGGGCTGGGCCTTCTGGGGCTGTTCCTCTCGATGCTGATCGGCCGCTTTGTGGGAGGCTGAGGCGCATGTTCGTGCCGCTGTTCCTGTCCCTGCGCGAGGCGCGGATCCCGGTCTCGCTGCGCGAATACCTCACGCTCTTGGAGGCGGTCTCCACCGGGCTGGCGCAGTATGACGTGGAGGGCTTCTACTATCTCGCCCGCGCCGCGCTGGTGAAGGACGAGCGCAATCTCGACCGGTTCGACCAGGTCTTTGCCCATGTCTTCAAGGGGCTGGAGGCGGTGACGCTTGAGGAGATCGCCGCCGCCCGCGCCCTGCCCGAAGACTGGCTGCGCAAGCTGGCCGAGAAGCATCTGAGCGAAGAGGAGCGCGCCGAGATCGAGGCGCTGGGCGGCTTCGAGAAGCTCATGGAGACGCTGAAGAAGCGGCTGGAGGAGCAGAAGGGCCGCCATCAGGGCGGGTCGAAATGGATCGGCACCGCCGGCACCTCGCCCTTCGGCGCCCATGGCTACAACCCCGAGGGCGTGCGCATCGGCCAGTCCGAAAGCCGCCACCGCCGCGCGGTCAAGGTCTGGGACCGGCGCGAGTTCCGCAATCTCGACGGCGATGTCGAGCTTGGCACCCGCAACATCAAGGTGGCGCTGAAGCGGCTCAGGCGCTGGGCACGCGACGGGGCGGAGGAGGAGCTCGACCTCGACGGCACCATCCGCGCCACTGCCGAGCACGGCTATCTCGACGTGAAGATGCGCCCCGAACGACGCAACGCGGTCAAGGTGCTCCTGTTTCTCGATATCGGCGGCTCGATGGACCCGCATGTCCGGGTGATGGACGAGCTGTTCTCGGCGGCGAAGTCCGAGTTCAAGCATTTCGAGCACTTCTACTTCCACAACTGCCTCTATGAAGGCGTGTGGCGCGACAATCGCCGCCGCTGGAGCGAGCAGACCCTGACCTGGGAGCTGCTGCGCACCTATCCGGCCGACTACAAGTGCATCTTCGTCGGCGATGCCTCGATGTCGCCCTACGAAATCGTGCATCCCGGCGGGGCGGTGGAGCACTGGAACGAGGAAGCGGGCGAGGTCTGGCTGCGCCGCGCGCGCGAGGCCTGGCCGGCCTCGGTCTGGATCAATCCGATACCGCAGGCGCATTGGGGCTACACCCATTCCATCGCCCTGATCCGCGACATCTTCGCCGAGCGGATGTTTCCCATGACGCTGTCGGGCATCGAGGCGGCGATGAAGGAGCTGGGGCGCTGAGCCTTGCACGACGGGCTTCCATCGCCGCCCGTCGCTTGACAACCCCGCTCGCGCGGTGATCGGGTGCCAGCGAAACCGTACAGGCAGACAGGCATGACGGGCCGGCGGGCCGGAAACGGGACGCGATACGACTATGTCGTCGTCGGGGCGGGCTCGGCCGGTTGCGTGCTCGCCAGCCGCCTGAGCGAGGATCCGTCCGTTTCGGTGCTGCTTCTGGAGGCCGGCGGCTGGGATCGCGACCCGATGATCCACATCCCGCTCGGCTGGGGCCGGATCCTGGCCGAGCGCCGCCATGACTGGGGCTATTTCTGCGAGCCCGAGCCGCGTCTCGACGGGCGCGTGGTGGAATGCGCCCGCGGCAGGGTGATCGGCGGCTGTTCCTCGACCAACGCCATGGCCTTCGTGCGCGGCAACCGGGCCGATTACGACCGCTGGGCCGGCTACGGTCTGCCCGACTGGTCGTACGAGCGGGTGCTGCCGTGGTTTCGCGGGCTGGAGGACTGGGAGGGCGGTGCCGACGACTTCCGAGGCGCGGGCGGGCCGATGCATGTGCAGTTCTGCCGCTATCGCGACCCGCTGATGGAGGCCTGGGCCGAGGCCGGTCGGCAGGCAGGGCATCACTGGTGCGAAGATTACAATGGCGAGGCGCAGGAGGGCTTCGCCCGGCTGCAGATGACCATCCGCGGCGGGCGGCGCTGGTCGGCGGCCACCGCCTATCTGCGCCCGGCGCTCGACCGGCCCAATCTGCGGGTGGAGACCGGGGCGCTGGCCACCCGCATCCTGATGCAGGGCGACCGCGCCTGCGGCGTCGAATATCGCCGGGGCGGCGTCCGGCGTGCACTGGCGGGGCGCGAGGTGATCCTCGCCGGCGGTGCCATCAACTCGCCGCAACTGCTCATGCTTTCGGGCATCGGCGATGCGGGCGCGCTCGCCCGGCATGGCATCGCGGCGCGGCTGGACCTGCCCGGCGTGGGCCGCAACCTCTCCGATCACGTCTCGGTCATGCTGGCCTTTCACCGCCGCCAGCCGGGGCCGTTTCAGCGCATGATGCGCGCCGATCGCATTGGCCTCGATCTTCTGCGGGCGCGGCTGGGGCTGGAGTGCTTTTCGGGCGATCTGCCGGGCGGGGTGGTGGCGTTCCTCAAAAGCGATGCCGGGCTGCCCGCGCCCGATCTGCAGATCCTGTTCACCGCCGCCCCCCTGGCGGCATGGCCCTATTTGCGCCCGTTTCGCAAGCCGTTCCGCGACGGCTTCGTGATGCGCGTGGTCGCGCTCCACCCGCACAGCCGCGGCCATGTGACGCTCGCCTCGGCCGATCCCGAAGCGAAAATACGCATCCGCCAGAACTTCCTGTCCGAAGAAGCCGACTGGCGCTGCCTGCGCGCGGGTTTCAGAGAGGCGCGCGAACTGTCGCGGCAGCCGGCCATGGCGTCCTTCGTGGCCGAGGAAGCCGCGCCCGGCCCCGGTTGTGCCGGTGAGGCGCAAATCGACGAGCATATCCGCCGCAGCGCCATCACCGTGCATCACCCGGCCGGCACCTGCCGCATGGGGCCGGAAGGCGACCCCCAGGCGGTGGTCGACAGCCGGCTGCGGGTGATCGGCGCAAGCGGCCTGCGCGTGGTCGATGCCTCGGTGATGCCCGATCTGCCATCGGGCAACATCAACGCCGCGGTGCTGATGATCGCCGAGCGCGGCGCGGCCTTCATCGCCGAGGACCACGGCGGGCAGCCAACCGGAATCCCGGCCGACCCCTCAACCCTGAATAACGGTTGAACCGCATGGTCGCGAACGGTCGAGAATCGGATTGCCGGGCCGGGCCGCGAGTCCTACGCTTGCCGCGGCCGGTCGCCGGGCAGGTGAACCAGCGTGGCGCGGCGAGGAGGCACAGGCGATGAGCATCAAGGCCGAAGCAGCGGAGAGCGGCACGGACCGCGAGGCGGCGCTGGCCGCGCTCTACGACGACATTGCCCGCCACAACATGTTCCCGTTCTGGGCCGGCTCGCGCGAGAAGGCCCATGACGAGATCGCCCGCCTCATGGCCACGCCGCGCGCCGTGCCCCATGTCTGGCGCTACGGCGAGATCGAGCCGCTGCTGCGCCGCGCCGCACAGCTGGTCAGCATGGATGACAGCGAACGCCGCTCGCTGATCCTGATCAATCCGGGCCTGGCGCCGCGGCGCGCCTCGGTCCCGACCATGTACACCGCCTACAGGCTCAACGATCCCGGCGAGATCATGCCGCCGCACCGACACAGCCCCTCGGCGATCCGCTTCGGGCTGACCGGCACGGGCAACTTCACCGGGGTGGAGGGCGAGAACGTTGTATTCGGCCCCGGCGACATGGTGCTCACCCCCAACGATGCCTGGCACAATCACGGCACGGTGGGCGATGAGCCGGCGATCAACCTCTCGGTGCTCGACCTGCCGCTGGTGGAGGCGCTGGGCGCGGTGCGCTTCGAGCATGACTATACCGAGACCGTCGATGGCCGGGCGGTGGCGCGCAAGGTCCAGACCCCGCGCTATGCGGCCGATTACAGCCAGGCGGTCTATGGACGCGGCGGCATGGTCCCGCGCTTTGCCGATCACCGCCGCGGCGGCGGCACATCCTCGCCGATGTGGGTCTATCGCTGGGAGGAGATGGAGGCGATCCTCGAACGGTTCCGCGATTTCGACGGCGCCCCGCATGAGGGCGTGACGGTGGAATACACCGATCCGGTGCATGGCGGGCCGGTGTTTTCAACCATGACCTTCTATGTGCAGATGCTGCGCCCGGGCGAGCGCACCCTGCCGCTGTGCCAGACCGCCAATTTGCTGGCGGCGCCGTTTCGCGGCGCGGGGCATTCGATCATCGACGGCATGCGCCATGACTGGTCGCAGTTCGACACGCTCGCCATTCCCGCCGGGGCCTGGGTCGAGCATGTCAACCCGTCGCCCGGCGATCCGGTGATCCTGTTCGTGGCCTCCGACGAGCCGGTGCAGAAGGCGCTGAGGCTCTACCGGAAGCTGGGGCGAGACGCGGCGGGCGATCTGGTGGAGCTGGCATGAGGCGCGGCCTGGCTGTTGCGAAAGAGTTGCGAAGGACAAGAGGGTGGTGTCGTCTTCGAATGTGAGCCTTGTTGGCCATGTCGACTGCGCAGGCGGCGGTCAGGTCTGGGTGGACGGCCACACCCTGTTCGTCGGCCACATGAGCCCGCCCTTCGGCACCTCGATCCACGATGTCTCCGACCCGCGTCATCCGCGGCTGCTGGCCGAGATCCCCATGCCCCGGGGCTGGCATTCGCACAAGGTGCGCGCGCGGGGCGGGCTGATGCTGGTCAATCACGAGCGGCAGGGCAGCGAGGGTGCGGCGGAGTTCGGCGGCGGGCTGGGAATATACGATGTCGCCGACCCGGCGAACCCGCGGCTGATCTGCAAATGGCCCACCCCGGGCAAGGGCGTGCACCGCTTCGATTTCGACGGCCGGTTTGCCTATCTCTCCGCCTCGGCCGAGGGCTTCGTCGGCAACATCGTGGTCATTCTCGATCTGGACAGGCCGGACAGGCCGCAGGAGGTCGGGCGCTGGTGGATGGCCGGCCAGTGGCAGGCGGGCGGCGAGGACTCCCTCGCGCAGGACGCGGTTCCGCCGCGCTGTCACCACCCGCTGCGGATGGGCGAGCGGCTCCATGTCTCCTACTGGCATCACGGCTTCTTCATCCTCGATGTTTCGGACCTCTCGGCGCCCAGGGCGCTCGGCCATGCCGGCAGCCAGCCGGGCTTTGCCCATCCCACCCATACCTGCCTGCCGTTTCCGCAGATGCTGAAGGGGCGCCGGGTGATGGTGGTGGCCGATGAGGACGTGGCCAAGCGGCACCCCGCCCCGCCCGCCTTCGCCTGGATCTACGACATCACCGACGAACGCTTTCCCATTCCGATCGCGACCTGGCAGGTGGCCGGGCTCGATCCCGATGGCGCGCCGCAACCGCCGTTGACCGGCTGCCACCAGCCCTCCGAACGCCTTGCCGGCACGGTGATCCCGTTTGCCTGGTTCGCGCAGGGCCTGCGGCTGGTCGACATCGCCGATCCCTTCGCCCCGCGCGAGGTCGGGCATTTCCTGCCCGACCCGCCCGCCGGGGCGGACCGGGTTTCCTCCAACGACGTGACCATCGACGATCGCGGGCTGATCTATCTGGTCGACCGCATCCGCGGCGTCGACATTCTCGAGACAAGCGCATTGTGAAGGAGCAGGGGCCATGATCCGCCGTGCCGCCGTCATCGGCTTGGGAACCATGGGGCCGGGCATCGCGATGCGGCTGGCGCGCGGCGGGCTGGAGGTGCGCGGTTACGACCGCGATGCGGCCCAGGGCGAGCGGACCGATGCCATCCGCCCGATCATCGGCGAGGCGCTGGATGCGCTCGGCATCGAGGGGCGCGAGGGCAGCTTCACGGTTGCGCATACGCTCGAAGACGCGGTCGCGGATGCCGATCTCGTCATCGAGAACATCCCCGAGAGCGTCGAGGCCAAGGCGGAGCTCTACCGTGCCATCGACCCGCTGATCGGGACCGACACGCTGGTGGCCACGAATACCTCGGCGATTCCGATCACCCGGCTGCAGGCGCATATCTCCAACCCCGCCCGCATGGCCGGGATGCACTGGTCGAACCCGCCGCATATCGTGCCGATCATCGAGGTGATCGCGGGCCGGGACACGGCGCCGCAGACCGTCGGCACCATCCGCGCGCTGATCCGGCGCATCGGCCTCTTGCCTGTCACCATCCGCCGGGACGCACCAGGCTTCGTGGAAAACCGCGTGCTCTACGCGCTGTTGCGCGAGGTGATCGATCTGGTCGAAGCGGGCGCGATCACGGCCGAGGACATCGACACCTGCGTGAGCTGGGGCATCGGCTTCAAGCTGGCGGTGATCGGCCCGATGGCGCTGCTCGACGTGGCCGGGCTCGACATCTATCGCTCCGTCGCCAGCCATCTCAATGCCGAGCTCTGCGACCGCAAGGACGTGGCGCCGATGATCCTGGAGAAGACCGAGGCCGGGCGGCTGGGGCTGAAATCGGGCGGCGGGATCTACGACTACAACCTGCGCCAGATCAAGGAGCTCTACGCCCAACGCTCGCGCAAGCTCGTGGCCATCCGCCGGGTGATGGAGCGGGAGATCTGATCCCAGCCGCCCCTTCGGCCGACCCGTCTGGCGGGAATACCCGAAGCTTTCGAAACCGGGGGCGTCGAGGGGCGGGAAGGGCCCGGCGATCGCTAACATCGGCCCAATCGGGAAAAGGCGGCACGAGGCCGGGGATCGGAAAGGCATGACGCTCTTGCCTCGCGGCAGGCAGCGCCAGCCCGTGCCGATGTGCCCGGGCGGAGGCGAAATGCGGCGCCGGCGAAGTTTGTTCCCGGTTTTCACCTGTTTGACAGAACCCCCTGCGAAACTCCGGCGCGACGGGGCATCCCATGCGAGACGCGTTTTCTGCCAACGTGTACTGCGCGCGCGTAAAGTAATTAGAAAATAATTCCCCAATCAATATTTAACAATCAACAGTGAAAATAATCACAACATGACCGGCGCCGCATTTCGCGGCGCCC
>RFIR01000008.1 GCA_003695135.1 Alphaproteobacteria bacterium
GCACGCTGCGCTCGGCGCGCGCTTCCCAGGAATTGGGCGGGAAGGGCTGGTTCATCTGCGCTCTCCTTGCGGCCGGTTCCCGGCAGTTCAGACCGAAATCCCCGCCGGACGCAATGCCGGTCCGCGCGGCGTCGTGCGGCGCGCGGTCGCGCGGAACCCGGTCGGGGTGTGGCCGGTGCGCGCAGTGAAGACGCGGGTGAAATAGGCCGGATCGTTGAAGCCCAGCGCGCGGGCGATGGCGGCGACCTTCATACCGCCCTGGGCGAGCAGGCGCCGCGCCTCCAGCAGCGTGCGGTCCTGGATCAGGCTGGAGGCCGAGACCCCAGCCACCTCGCGGCAGACCCGGGTCAAATGCGTGGGCGTCACCGACAGCGCGGCGGCATAGGCATCGACCTGCAGATGCTCGTGGAACCGCTCCTCCAGAAGCGCGCAGAACCGCCGCATCAGCCGGCGGCGCGCCGTCTCGCGCGGGGCGGGCCGGGCCAGCGCGGCTCGGGTGATCCAGACCGCGAGGATGCCGGCCTGGGCCAGCAGCATCTCCGCCCGCGCCGGGCGCATCTGCGCATGTTCCTCGGCCAGGGTCGAGATCATGCCGGTCACCGTCACCGGATCGGCGGCGCCGGTCAGCCGCAACAGCTGCGGGCGGCGCGGCACCGCCAGATGCAGCGCCGCGGGCACGGTGACGATCCAGCCCGCCGCGCCGGTGCCGAAGGCAAAGCCATGCACGCACAGCGCCGGCACGAAGATCAGCGTGTTGGGGCCGAAGCCCTGCGGCACGCCATCGAGCGTCACCCGCCCCGCCCCCTTGGTCACCCAGAAGATCTGGTGCAGCGACCGGTGCCGGTGGGCCGAGAACGACCACGCCGCCTGGCTGATGCGCGCCGCGATCGATTCGCAATGCAGCACATCGCCCAGCGCCTCGGCGTCGGCGGCATCGTCACGCTCTGGAGGGGCTGGCACGCTCATCGCCCCTTCCATGCCACGCGATGTTCGATATGTGCAAGCGCCGGACGCCGCAAGGCGGCACCGCTGATTGCCTGAACTTCAGCAAGACCGCGGCGAAAGCCTGCCTGCCAGACCCTGTCCTGGCGCTCGGGTGCTGTGAGGCGCGGCGCGGTGAGGCTTGCCTGAATATCCATTGTTGATTGACGGAGACCCCTGCGAAACTCCGGCGCGACGGGGTATCCCGGGCGAGACGCATTTTCTGCCAAGTTGTGCTGCGCGTGTAAAGTAATTAGAAAATAATTCCCCAATCGAGAGTCCTGCAAAACCCGGATGTAGGCGGATACCCGGAATGCACAAGGTCTTGCAGCGATCATGCTCGCGCGCGCGTAAAATAATTTGAAATTAATTCCCCAATCAATATTTTTCAATCAACAGTTAAAACAAGAGGAGCGCATATGGCGCCACAATTTCGTGGCGCCCGCGCGGAACGCTCGGGTCTGGCTGGTTGAGTTTTGCAAAGGTCTCCCCCAATCAATATTTACCAAATAGGTGAAAATCATGGATAATCACCGCCGGAGCCGCATTTCGCGGCGCCCGAACGGACACCCGGTTCTGGCTGGTGGAGTCCTGAAGGGGCCTCTCCCAATCGCCTTTCGCACGCGCAGCAGGCATTGGCGGTAAGCGCGATACGCTTGGAACCGTTCCCGATCCAGAGCATTGCGTCCGAGGGTGTGATTGAACAATGGCGCCGGGGCGCCGCGCAACCACCGGACCCCACGCCACGAGCCACGTGCCCTCGACATTGCCGGCGCTCTGGCCGAGACTGCGCCCATGACCGTCCGCCTGACCACGCGTTTCTGGGTCGATGCCTATATCGCCCGCGCGCGCGCCGCCCATCTGCCGGTCTATGTCGCCGCGCATGGCGACGACACCGCCGGGGCGGTGATCGTCAAATGCTGCCCGCTCGACGGGACCGCGCGCGCCTTTCACCGGGTGCTGGGCCCCGAGGGCCGGCGCTGGGACCTGCTGGCGGCGGGGGCGGAGGCCGAGGTCGATGCCGCCATCGCCCGCCAGCGCGGCTTCGACCCCGATCTGTGGGTGATCGAGATCGAGGACCGGCAGGGACGGCATCTGCTGGAGCAGGAAGGGCTGGCGCAATGATCGCGGCGGCGGGTGCGGACGATGGAATGGCATGACGAAGGCGTGCTGATCGCCTGCCGCCGCCATGGCGAGGGTGGTGCGATCGTGGAGCTGTTCACCGCCGGGCACGGCCGGCATGCCGGCTATGTCGCCGGCGGCGGCGGGCGGCGGATGGCCCCGCTGTTGCAGCCCGGCGCCCAGCTGGCGGTGACCTGGCGCGCGCGGCTTGCCGAGCATATGGGCCATTTCCGGGTCGAGCCGCTGCGCGCACGGGCATCGGCGCTGTTCGCCGACCCGCCCGCCCTTGCCGCGCTCGCCTCGATCAGCGCGCTCTTGAGCTGGTCGCTGCCCGAACGCGAGGCGCATCCGGCGCTTTATGCCGATACCATCGCGCTGATGGACAGGCTGGGCGCATCCGGCTGGCAGGCGGCCTATGCCCGCTGGGAGCTGATGCTGCTGCGCGAGCTCGGCTTCGGTCTCGACCTTGGACGCTGCGCGGTCACGGGGCAGGAGGCGGGGCTTGTCTTCGTGTCGCCGAAATCCGGCCGGGCGGTCAGCGCGGATGGCGCCGGGGAATGGCGCGACCGGCTGCTGGCGCTGCCGGCCTTCCTGCTCGATGACACCATCGCGGCCAGCGCCGCCGACATCGCCGCCGCGCTGCGCCTGACCGGGCATTTTCTGGAAGGCTGGCTGGGCGCGGCGCTGGAACGGCCACGGCTGCCCGATGCGCGCCAGCGCCTCGCCGCCCGGCTTGCTCGCTCAGGAGGGCTCGAAGACCAGAAGCTCCACCCCCTCGGCGCTCAGCACTAGTCGCCCGTCGCGCCGCGTCATGCTCCGCGCCGCCTTGAGCGCCTCGATCAGCCGCTGTTCCAGCGCCAGCCCGGCGCAGGCGCGCTTGGTGGTGATCAGGGTCTGAACCTGGAAATCCGGCGCCTCGCCAACATAATTGGCATTGATGGTGTTGCAGGGGCCGGTGCCGTTGATGAAGCCGCCGGATATGTCGAACACGATACCGGCGCTGCCCACCCCCTCACCGCGCAACTCGATCAGCTTCCAGCTCCGGTCGTTCCTCGCCTGCGTCTCTGCGCTCAGGTAGGGCACGGAAAACCCGTCGCAGGCGGCAAGCACGAGTATCGACAAAACAAGAATGGGCACGCGCCTGATCATCACCGGCCTCCGAGACATTCCCTTTCCGAAGGCCCATCGCTAGCGCGTGCCCAGTTCGACGGCAAGCTCGAAGCTGCCGCATCACGGCGTCCCTCTCGCTCCCGAACTACGCTACCTTCCCACCCACTCGCTTACGCACCATCTGCGAGACGCCTGGTCACATTTGCCCGCCGGCCAGTCCGGCCGGCGTCATCGTCGCGCCGGTCAGTGGGTGATCGCGATCCGGCGCGACCGCTTGGCGAGCTCTTCCGGCTTCGGCGCGGTGACGGTCAGCACGCCATCCTTGAAGGCCGCCTTGACCTTTTCCGGATCCGGCGCGAAGGGCAGCCTTACCGACCGGCTGAAGCTGCCGAAGCTGCGTTCCATCAGGACCGCACCCTTCTCGGTCTTTTCCTTGTATTCGGACTTCTTCTCGCCGGACAGGGTCAGGATGTCGTCATTGATCTCCAGCGAGATGTCGTCCTCGGTCACCCCGGGCAGTTCGGCCGTGACCTCCAGCCCGTCATCCTTCATCCGGACGTCGAGCACGGGGACAAAACCCCCCTTGAACAGCGAGGGCATGTCGGCCCAGCGGCCGGGGAACATGTGCATCATCTCACGCCGCATCTCCTCGAACGGGTCGAGAACCGAGCCGTCGCGGCGGAAGAATTCAGTCAGCGCAGTTGCCATTTCATCCTCCATCCTCTGCGTTCCGGTCCCCCATTGGACCCGCTCCATATATAGGAATTCCGGTGGCAGTTTTGCATAGGGGTGAGGCTGTCCGGGAAGGGATTTTTTCGATCTGTCGCGGCCGGGCGGCCTCCGTCGCGGACGCCGCCCCTGCGCCTCGGCCCGGGCACGAATCCGGGCCGATACCGCCTCAGATCCGCGCCCGCCGCAGCCGCAGCGCGTTGGTGATCACCGAGACCGAGGACAGGCTCATCGCCGCTGCCGCGATCATCGGCGACAGCAGCACGCCGATCACCGGATAGAGCACGCCTGCGGCGATCGGCACGCCGATGGCGTTATAGAAAAAGGCGAAGAACAGGTTCTGGCGGATGTTGCGCATCGTCGCCTCGGCGAGCCTGCGCGCACGCAGGATACCATTGAGATCGCCCCTGACCAGGGTGATGCCGGCGCTTTCCACCGCGACATCGGCGCCGGTGCCCATGGCGATGCCGACATCGGCCGCGGCCAGCGCCGGGGCGTCGTTCACCCCGTCCCCGGCCATGGCGACGCGCAGCCCCCTGGCGCGGAACTCGGCGACCAGCGCCGCCTTGTCCTCCGGCGCCACCTCGGCGCGCAGCTCGTCGATGCCCAGATCGCGCGCCACCGCCTCGGCGGTGCGGCGGCTATCGCCAGTGGCCATCACGATCTTCAGCCCCGCCGCGTGCAGATCGGCAATCGCCTTCGGCGTGGTGGGCTTGATGCGGTCGGCAACCGCGACGATGCCGGCCAGCGCGCCGTCGACCGCGACCAGCATGACGGTCCTGCCCGCCTCCTGCAGCGCGACCAGCCTGTCGGCGGCAGCGGCCATGCCGATGCCCAGATCGGCCATCAGCGCGGTATTGCCGAGCGCGACGGGCTTGCCGTCCACCGTTCCGGTCACGCCCCTGCCGGTCACCGCCGCGAAATCGGCGGCCTCGGGAATGGCGATGCCCTCCGCCTCGGCCCCCTTCAGGATCGCCTCGGCCAGCGGATGTTCCGAGCCGCGCTCCAGCGCCGCGGCCAGCGCCAGCACCCGCTCGCGCGGCAACGCGCCGGTGGCGATGACATCGGTCAGGCTCGGCCGGCCCTCGGTCAGGGTGCCGGTCTTGTCGACGACCAGCACATCGACCCCGGCCAGACGTTCCAGCGCCTCGGCATCGCGGATCAGCACGCCCGCCTGCGCGCCGCGGCCCGTGGCGACCATGATCGACATCGGCGTGGCCAGACCCAGCGCGCAGGGGCAGGCGATGATCAGCACGCTGACCGCCGCCACCACCGCATAGCCCAGCGCGGGTTCGGGGCCGAAGATCATCCAGAAGACGAAGGCGACCACCGCCACCGTGATCACCGCCGGCACGAAATATCCCGACACCCGGTCGGCCAGCGCCTGAATCGGCGCGCGCGAGCGCTGGGCCTGCGCCACCATGGCGACGATGCGCGACAGCACCGTGTCGCTGCCCACCGCCTGCGCCTGCATCAGGAAGCTGCCGGAGCGGTTGAGCGTGCCGCCGGTGACCCGGTCGCCGGGCGCCTTTTCCACCGGCACCGGCTCGCCGGTGATCATGCTTTCATCGACGGCCGAGCGACCCTCGGTCAGCACCCCGTCCACCGGCACCGATTCGCCGGGCCGCACCCGCAGGATGTCGCCCGCCCGCACCTGTTCCAGCGGCACGTCCTCCTCGCCCGCATCGGTGACCCGCCGCGCGGTCTTGGGGGCGAGGTCCATCAGCGCCCGGATCGCGTCGCCGGTCCGCTCGCGCGCGGAAAGCTCCATCACCTGCCCGGCCAGCACCAGGATCAGGATGACGGCGGCGGCCTCGAAATAGAGCGGCGGGCCGTGTTCGCCCCGCAGCGCGGGCGGAAACACCTCCGGCGCCAGCAGCGACACCAGGCTGTAGAGATAGGCCGCGCCGGTACCGATGGCGATCAGCGTCCACATGTTCAGATTGCCGGTGACGATCGAGGACCAGCCGCGCTTGAAGAAGGGCTGCGCGATCCATACCACCACCGGGGTGGCGAGTGCGAATTGCAGCCAGCGCAGCGCGGTGCCGCCCAGCCAGCTTTCCCACGGGATGCCCAGCGCCCCGCCCATCTCGAGGATCAGCACCGCCAGCGCCAGCGGCGCGCCGATCGCCAGCCGGCGGCGGAAATCGACCAGCTCGGGATTGGGGCCGGTCTCGGCGGTCGGCGTCATCGGCTCCAGCGCCATGCCGCAGATCGGGCAGTCGCCGGGGCCTTCCTGCACGATCTCGGGGTCCATCGGGCAGGTGTAGAGCGTGCCCTCCGGCATCGGCTCAGGCGCGGGACGGTCGCCGAGAAAGGCGGCCGGATCGGCGGCGAACTTCTCCGCGCAATGGCCCGAGCAGAAATAGAACCTCTGCCCCTCATGCTTGTGCATGTGCCGCGCGGTGGCGCGGTTGACCGTCATGCCGCAAACGGGATCGGTCGCCGTCAGGTACGTTTCGGGATCGGCGGCGAACCTGTCCCGGCAGCCGGTGCAGCAGAAGTGATAGACATGGCCGCCATGGTCGAAGGACGGCTTGCCCGCATCCGGGTCCA
>RFIR01000104.1 GCA_003695135.1 Alphaproteobacteria bacterium
ATCGGCACCTTGCCCATCTCCATCATCAGCGGCGCGGCCAGCGGCGTGACATGCGGCGCGCGGACGTGATCGACGCCGCCGATGCGGGCCAGCATCTCCTCGATGCGGTCGAAATCGACCAGCCCGCGCAGCGCCTCGTCGCGGGTGATGCGCAGCATCAGGTGGTCCGGGTCGTACTTGCGCAGCGTGTCGTAGAGGATGTCGGAGGAAAACGTCGCCTGCCGGCCGGACTTGCGCGCGCCCGGCAGCTGGCGCTCGATCAGCCCGGCGATGCGCGCGGCCTTGCGGAAGGTCCGCTTCATCACCGCATTGCCCGCCAGCCAGCTTTCGAAACCGGCGCGCAGCCCCCCCGCCTCGACCAGCGCCGCCGCATCGGACACCTCGCGCAGCCCCCAGATCAGCAGCGAGGCATCGGTGGAGACGAAGCCCAGCGGATCGAGCCCCGCCTCCTCCATCCGCCGGGTGATCAGCAGCCCCAGCGTCTGATGCGCGTTGCGCCCGGCAAAGCCGTGCAGGCACAGATAGTGCCGATCCGCGCGCGGGAACGACTCGATCAGCAGCCGGTCGGCGCGCGGCATGCGGCTGATGCGGGTCTGCAGGTCGAGCCAGTCGCGGATGTCGTCGGGGAGTGCGGCCCAGCTCTGCCGGTCGCCCAGCATGGCCAGCACCCGATGCGCCAGCCGGGTGGAGAGCGCGAGCTTGGTGCCGCCGAAGACGGCGATGCGCGGCTCGCGTCCCGGATCAGGCGAGACCTCGACCACCATCTCGCGCAGCCGTTCATAGCGGACCACCTGCCCGCCGATCAGGAAGGTATCGCCGGGCGTCAGCGAGGCCGCGAAGCTCTCCTCCACCTCGCCCAGCGACGCGCCGCCGAAGCGGTTCTTCTGGCGTACCTTCAGGGTCTGGCTGTCCTCGATGGTGCCGATGTTGAGCCGGATCGCACGCGCCCGGCGCGGATCGCGAAGCCGCCACAGCCCGTCCGCCCCGCGGATCAGCCGCTGCCAGCGGTCATAGGCCTTCAGCGCATAGCCGCCGGTGGCGCAGAAATCGAGGCAGGCGTCGAAATCGGCCCGGGCAAGCCGGCGATAGGGGCCTGCGGCGCGGACCTCGTCATAAAGCGCATCCGCATCGAACGGGGCCGAACAGGCGCAAAGCAGGATGTGCTGGCACAAGAGGTCGAGCGGCCCGTCCGGGCGCGGCTCGCCATCGAGATCATGCGCGCGCACCGCCGCCAGCGCCGCGGCGCATTCGATCACCTCCAGCCGGTTGCCCGGGACCAGCAGCGCCTTTGACGGGGCGTTGTAGCGATGGTTGGCCCGGCCGATGCGCTGGACCAGACGCTTGACGTTCTTGGGCGCGCCGACCTGGATGACCAGATCGACATCGCCCCAGTCGATGCCGAGATCGAGCGAGCCGGTGCAGACCACCGCGCGCAGCTCGCCCGCCGCCATCGCCGCCTCGACCCGCTTTCGCACCTCCAGCGCCAGAGAGCCGTGATGCACGCCGATGGGCAGATTGTCGGTGTTGACCGCCCACAGCGCACGGAAGAACAGCTCGCACAGCGCACGGGTGTTGATGAAGATCAGCGTCACGCGGTGGCGGCGGATCTGCTCCATCACCTCGCGCACCGCGTACCGCCCGCCCTGCCCGGCCCAGGGCGGCGGGATTTCGGTTTCCAGCACGCCGATATCCGGCTCCGGCCCGGGATCGGCCAGCATCAGCGCGCAGGCACCGGGCGCGGGCGCCATGAACTCGCCAAGCGCCGCGGGGTCCTCGACGGTGGCCGAAAGCCCGATGCGGGTGAAGCCCGGCGCCAGACGCTCCAGCCGCGCCAGCCCCAGCATCAGCTGATCGCCGCGCTTGCTTTCGGCCAGCGCGTGGATCTCGTCGACGATCACCCGTTTCAGCCCGGCGAAGATGCGCGGCGCATCCTCGTAGGAGAGCAGGAGCGCGAGGCTTTCGGGCGTGGTCAGCAGAATGTGCGGCGGGTCGGCGCGCTGGCGCTGGCGGGCCGAATGCGGCGTGTCGCCGGTGCGGTCCTCGACCCGAACCGGCAGCGCCATCTCGGCCACCGGGCGCGAGAGGTTGCGCCGGATGTCGGCCGCCAGCGCCTTGAGCGGCGAGACATAGAGCGTGTGCAGACCGGGGCGCGGGTCGCGCGCCAGCTCGATCAGCGAGGGCAGGAAGCCGGCCAGCGTCTTGCCGCCGCCGGTAGGCGCGACCAGCAGCGTGGCGCGCGCGCGCGTTCCGATCAGCGCGAGCTGATGCGGGTGCGGGGTCCAGCCGCGGTCACGGAACCAGCGATCGAAGGGCGCGGGCAGCATGGGCGCGAGGCTAGCCGACCCCGCGCCGCTCCGACAGGGGTCTCAGTCCTCGTCGTCGATATAGAGGTTGGTCCAGGCCCGGTCGATCAGATCGTTGGTCAGCTTGCGCGGCCGGCCCTCATAGGTGCAGATCGACAGCGCCTGGTCGATCAGGAAGGGCGCGTGATAGGCGGCGAAGCCGCGCTGGGTCTTGGGGTAGAGATCGCGCAGCAGATGGGTGAGCACCTGCTCGTCGGGCATCACGCCATAGGCCTTGCAGGTGCGCGCGAAGATCTTGATGAAATCGTCGCGGCTGGGTCGGTCGATCTTGATCTTGTAGTAGACGCGGCGCAGCGCGGCGCCATCGAACAGCTCGGCCGGGGCGAAGTTGGTGGAAAAGATCACCAGCGTGTCGAAAGGCACCTCGAATTTCTGTCCCGACTGCAGCGAGAGCAGGTCGAAACCCTTCTCCATCGGCACGATCCAGCGGTTGATCAGCGCCATGGGCGACTGGGCCTGACGGCCGAGATCGTCGACGATGAACACCCCGCCCGCCGCCTTGAGCTGCAGCGGCGCCTGATAGGTGCGCGAGACCGGGTTGAAGTTGAGATCGAGCATGTCGAGCGTCAGCTCGCCGCCGGTGATGACCGAGGGCCGCACGCAGCGCACGAAGCGCGGATCGTAGCCGAGCCCGGCCAGCCGCAGCCCGCCCTCCTCGCCCGGCTTCTCCTCGACCGGGCGATGGATCACCGGATCGTAGAGCGAGATCACCTGCCCCGCGACCTCGATCACCCGCGGCACCAGGATGGTGTCGGTCATCGCGTCGCGGATACCGTTGGCGATCGAGGATTTGCCGTTGCCGGGGGGGCCGTAGAGCAGGATGGAGCGGCCGGAATTCACCGCCGGCCCGATCTGGTCGAGCAGGCCCTGCGGCAGGACCAGCTGGCGCATGCTGCGCTCCAGCATCTCGCGCGAGATGGTGGCGTTGCGGATGGTCTGATGCCGGGTCAGGCGGCGATATTCCTCCAGCGGCACCGGAAACGGGCCGAAATACTCCGACTGTTCCAGCGCGTCGATCGCCCGCGCCTTGCCCGAATCGGTCAGCCCGTAGCGCAGCTCGCTGCGGACCGAGGCCCCGCGCACGCCGAGCGTTTCCACCAGCCCCTGCGCCCGCGCATCCTCCAGAAGCTCGTCGACCACCGGCGGGGCGACCTTCAGCGCATCCGAGATCTCGGTCGGCGCGCGCAGGTTCTGCCGGAACATGGTCTTGAGCAGGATGTCGCGCTGCATCACAGGGTTGATGCCGACATCCTCGACCCGCATCGGGGTCCGCGGCGAATACTCAACTCCGCCCAGATCGTCCATCCTCGTCTCCCCCTGCAACCGCCGCAACGCCCGCCGGCACGAATCGACCCTATTGGGCAAATTGGTCATAGCCGTGGCGCAAGTTGGACACGGAAAAGTCAATATTTTCCGCACAAGGTAGCGCTGGCTGCGCGCGGCCGGGCGACAGATGGGCAAGGCCGGCCGGGACCGGGGCGAATTCGGGGGAAGAGGACGGATCATGCAGCATGACAGGCTCGGGCTGCCGCGGCTGGCGGCCCTCCTCCTTGCCATATGGGTCTTCTATGCCATCGTGCTGCTGGTGCCGGGCCACATGGCGGTAAGCGGGATCGAGGGCGACGTGCTGCACGCGCTCGACGGCGCGATGCGCATGGCGCTGGGGGCGATCCCGCATCTGGAGTTCTCGACCCCGCTCGGTGCGATCGCCTTCGGCTCGATCGCGCTGCCGCTGGCGGCCGGGCTCGGCCCGGGCATCTCGATGATGCTGGCCAATCTGGCCATGGCGCTTCTGTTTCTCCCCCTGCTGCTGTGGCTGCGGGCAACGCGGCTGGGCGGCTGGCTGGCGCTCATCCTCGGGGTCTGGGTGATGATCGAGACGGTGGGGCTGGTGCATGATTCTGCCACCCCGACCGTTACCTTCGCGCTCTACTACAACCGCTGGTCCTGGGCGGTGTTCACCATGATCGCGGTCCTCATGCTGTTCGATCCGCGCGAGGGGCAGGACCGCCCCGCAGGCGACGGCATCGCGATCGGCCTCGCCATGGCCTATCTGGCGATGCTGAAGATGACCTTCTTCGTCGCGCTCCTGCCGGCGGTGATGGTCTGGGTGCTGAGCGGACGGCGCTGGCGCTGTCTCGCCTTCATGGCCGCAAGCGGGCTTGCGGTGGCCGCGATCGCGACCCTCTGGGCCGGGACGTTGGAGTTCTGGCGCGCCTATCTCGCCGACCTCCTGCTGGTCGCCACCTCCGATACCCGGCCGGCGCCCGGCATGCAGATCTCCGAAATCGTCGGGGCGCCGGTCAACTTCATGGGCACCTTCCTGCTGCTGGCCAGCATCGTGGCGCTGCGCAAGAGCGGGCACATGCGCCAGGGGCTGATGCTGCTGTTCCTGCTGCCGGGCATGACCTATGTCACCTATCAGAACTGGGCCAACGCACCGGTCTGGCTGGTCGCCCTGCTGATGCTGCTGATCGGCGCCTATCTGCACACCCCGGACGAGCGGCGGGTGTTCGGACGGCCCGCGCGCGCAGCGCTGGCGGCGCTGGCGCTGATGACGCTGACCCAGGCCGCGCCCTATGTCGGCAACATGTTCGCCAGCCCCTTCCGCCATCTCGGCGGCGGCGGCGAGGATTACTCCAACCCGATCCGGGTGGCGGGCTGGAACGACCTGCTGTTCCTGACCCGGCGCGGCGCGATGAGCAGTGCGCGCATCCCGCTGGGCACCCCGCCCGAGGATCTGACCGATCCGCGCAGCAAGTGGGACATGACGCCGGTCACCTTCATGGGACGCACGTTCCAGCCCTGCAATGCCGTGGCCGGGATCGTGTCGCAGATGGATGCGCGGGCGGCCTCGCTGGCCAATGTGCCCGATCTGGCCGGCGACGCCGTCCTGACCGTGGACATGGTCAACATCACCTGGATGTTCACCGGCGGCAAGCCGATGACCGGCGGCAGCGCGTGGTATTATGGCGGGCATACCGGCTTCGAGGCCGCGAAATGGCTCGTGGTGCCGGCCTGCCCGATGTCGGCGCTGGCCCGGGCGACCATGCTCAAGGAGATCGAATCGCTCGGCTGGCGCTTCGAGGAGGTCTATTCGGACGATGTCGTCACCGTCTACCGGCGGCTGCCGGATGCCGGGCCGGAAATGCCCGCGCTCAGCCTCCGATTAGCCACTGATGGCGAATGACCAGGGCCAGATAGACGAGGATGGTGAGTGCCAGCGGCAGGCCGAGCGGGAAGGTCCGGCGGTCCTGAAGCGACTTGTAGCCGGACGCCTCGGCAAAGCGCGGCGCCAGCCGCTTGACCGCGAACACCAGCGCAACCGAGACCAGCGCCAGCAGCGCATAGATCCACAGCACCGTGAAATGGTCGACGGGATCGACGAACAGCACCAGCGCCGCGGCAAACTTCGCATCCCCCGCCCCGAACTGCCCGGTCAGGTTGAGCAGGAATCCGGCCGCCAGCACCACCAGCGCCGGCACGAAGCGCCACAGATAGTCGTTGACCGGCAACAGGAACGGCCCCAGCGCGACGAAGATCGCCAGGCAGATCAGCACCACGCCGTTGGGAATGGTCATGCGGTTGAGATCGGACCAGGCGGCATAGGCGCAGGGGCCGATCAGGGCGAGCAGGAACAGCGCCGCGGCTTCGATCGACATCATGGTTCAGTTCTTCACCTTGGCATTGAGCGCCTCGAGCTTGCTGACCGCGGCGTCGAAATGCCGCGGATGCGTCTGGATCGCCTCCTCCAGCAGACCCTTGCCGATATCGGTCTTGCCCTGCCTGAGCGCGATCACCGCCAGATTGTGCAGAAGCTGGGCCTTTTCCTCCTCGGAGACGGGGATCACCGGCAGGGTGAACTTGCCCTGAAGGCCGCGGGCGATGACGAGGTTGTTCTTGGCCGAGAACAGCTTGCTGTCATAGCTGACCGCCTCCTGAAACAGCTTCTCGGCATCCTTCAGATCACCGCGTGACATCTTCGACACGCCCCAGTTGTTCAGCGCCCGCGCCGGGCGCGGCGTGAGATCGCGCGCCGCCTGGTAATAGCCGTCGGCCGCCGCCCAGTCCTTGCGCTGATCGGCGGCCATGGCGCGCAGCATGTTCATCCGGTAGCTCTTGGGCAGCTCCGGCAGCTGGGCGAGCTGTTCCTCGACCTCGTCCCAGGCATTGGACCGCGCGAGGCTTTCGGCGAATCCGATGCGGTCCTCGGTATTGGCCAGCCCGTCATCGACCAGCTTGCGATAGACAAGGCTTGCCTCGGCATGGCGGCCGGCCCGGCTCAGCGCCCTTGCATAGCCGCGGCGGAACTCCAGCCGGTCCGGTTCCCGGGCGAGTGCGGAGCGGAAATACTCCACCGCCTCGTCGGGATCGGCGACGGTGAGCATCAGCTCGTTGAGGTTGCTGGCATCGATGACATTGGCCGGTCCCGGCGGCTGGTCGGCGGCCTTGTTGTTCATCTCGTCGCAGGCGCCCAGAAACAGGGCCGCGCACAGCATCAATCCGATCCGCCGACTGCTCATTTCTCACCCATCCTCGGGCGGCGTCTCCGGCGCCGCTTTCCGGTCGACCAGAAGATACGTGCCGTCGCCGCGGCGGACCAGTTCAAACTCGCTCGCCACCCGGTCGATATCGACCGTTTCCGGGCTGCGGAAGCGCGCCAGCTCCAGATTGCGGCGGATGCTCTCGCTTCTGCCGCCATCGAGCGCGAAGGCGGTGCGGAACGCGGCATGCGCGGCCTTGTATTCCCCCAGCTTGTAGCGCACCACCCCAAGGTTGTTCCAGCCCGCGACGCTGTCCGGCGCCAGCTCGACCGCGCGTACCAGGAATTTCTCCGCCCGCTTCAGCCGCCCCAGCCGCTGGTTCGCCGTCCCGACCCCGATCAGCGCCGGGACCGAACCGGGATCCCTGACCAGCGCCTCCTCGTAGCGGCGCAGGGCGAGCTCGTATTCGCCGGCGGCCATCAGCCGGTGGCCGACCGCGACCGGATCCTGCTCGGGGATGGGCGGGGCGAAGAGCGGCGCCGGCGGCCCGGAATAGCGCAGCAGCCGCCCCTCGCCCGGCTGCGCGCAGGCGCCGAGCAGGATCGCGGCGATCAGAAAGGACGCATTGCGCTTGAGGGAAGGGAGCCTGCCGCTGCCCCCTTGCGTCACTGCCCGCCGCCTATGGTGCGCCAGATTTCGTAGAGCGAGGGGCCGATCAGGATGATCAGCAGCGGCGGCACGGTGAACATCATGGTGCCGATGGTCAGCTTGGTCGGCAGCACATTGGCCTTTTCCTCGGCCCGCATCACCCGCTTGTCGCGCATCTCGGCGGCATAGACCCTCAGCGCGGTCGCCACCGAGGTGCCGTACATGGCCGACTGGATCAGCACGGTGGTGAAGCTGGCGATGTCGGGCACGCCGCAGCGTTCGGCCAGATCGCGCAGCACCGTCACCCGCTCCTTGCCGGCGCGGATCTCGGAGGAGACGATCTCGAATTCCTCCGACAGGGTGGGATGCGAGTTTCGCGTCTCCTCGGCCACGCGCATGATCGCCTGATCGAGCGACTGTCCGGCCTCGACACAGACCAGCATCAGGTCGAGCGCATCGGGAAAGCCGTCGCGGATCTCGCCCTGGCGGGTCTGCTGGCGGCGGGTGACCCAGTAGATCGGCGCGTAGTAGCCGGCAAAGGCCGGCAGCAGCACCGAGAGGATGATGGTCGGGATGCCCGGTTCGCCCTGCCGGACCAGCAGCACCACCACCCCGATGACGAGAAAGGTCATGCCCAGCGCGAAGCGGGCGAAATGATAGGCGCTGACCGCCGATTTCGACCGGTAACCGGCCTGGATCAGCTTGAGCCGGACCGCCGAAAGCTCCTTCTGGTCCTGCGGCTCGAGAAACTCGGCGAACCGGCCGAAATCCTTGCCCGATTTCGAATCGAACCTGAGCGACGGCGCGGCAGTGGGCGTTTCGCCCGAGGAACGCGCAACGAAGGGCGAGCGGCCCCGGCCGAGCTTTTCCAGCGGGTCGGGCCGCCGGCGCAGCAGCGCCGGGGCCGAGAGTGCCACGAACAGCGCGCCGAACGCCCCGATCGCGTAGAACGGGCCGAGCGGGCCGAAGGCCGCCTCGAGGAAGGCCCAGCCCTGATTGATGATGTCGAGCGCGCCATCCATGGTCAGACCTTGATGTTTACCATCATGCGCATGAAGAAGATGTTCACCACCAGCATGATGCCCACCACGATCGCGGCGGGGGTGTATAGGGCGGTCTGCTTCACGTCGTCATAATAGTCCGGGCGGATCAGCTGCACCATGATCAGTGCGATGATGGGAAAGGCCGACAGGAACCAGCCCGACCAGCGCGCCTCGGCCGTGATCGCGCGGACCCGGCGGAACAGCTTGAAGCGCGAGCGGATCACCTTGGACAGCCCGTCGAGCACCTCGGCGAGATTGCCGCCCGACTTGGCCTGGATCGACACCGCGACCGAGAGGAACTTCAGATCCTGGATGTCGACCCGCATCGCCATCTTCTCTAGCGCCTCGGTGACATCCATGCCATAGGTGGCCTCGTCCGCGATCAGGCCGAACTCGGTGCCGATCGGATCGGGCATCTCGGTGGCCACCACATTGATCGCCGAGGAGAAGGGGTGGCCGACGCGCAGCGCGCGCACGATCAGCTCCACCGCATCGGGCAGCTGCTCCTCGAACAGCGAGATGCGCTTCTTGGCCTTGTTGCGCAGCCAGACATAGACCGAACCGTAGCCCATGATCACCGCGACCCCGGCCCGGACCGGCAGCGCGGCGTTGGACAGGAAGGTCAGCGCGACGAAGACGACGACGCCCACCAGCAGCATCACCATCAGCAGGCCTGTGGGGCTGAAGGCGATGTTGGCCTTGGCGGCATTCTCGTTGAGCGGGGCCAGCAGCGGGAAGCCGCCGCGCTCGGAATGCTGCTCGCGTTCCTTGCGCAGCTGCGCGAGCACCTC
>RFIR01000105.1 GCA_003695135.1 Alphaproteobacteria bacterium
ATTTTTTAATTATTTTACGTGCGCACAGATCCGATCCCGCTGAACCCTCATGCATTCAGGATGCGCGCCTGCATCCGGGTTTCGCAGGGGTCTCTTCTAATTACTTTATACGTGCGCGATCCCGATGACCGGATACCGGGCCGATTCGGTGGCTTGAATTCATGCCGGAGTTTCGCGGGGCCCTCTGTAGAACAACGGTCAGAAGCGGCAGAACGTCCATGGCGCCACGGTTTGACCGGCCCGCGCGCAACACCCGGCTCTGCCCGGTCGGTCCGCGCAGATCGAATCCGTTCAGCCCTCGGGCCGGCCGAGCACCATCTCGATGATGCGCCGCGCTTCCGGCCCGGACCAGTCGGCGCCGCCGGTCAGCCGCCCGATCTCGCGCCCGTCGCGATCGAGGATCAGCGTCACCGGCAGGCCGAGCACCCCGGCCTGGCGCCCCAGATTCATGCGCGGATCGGAATGGAGCGGCAGCGCGTCGATGCCGTTCTCGGCAAAGAATTTCTTCATGCCTGCCGGGCTGTTGTGGCCAAGCGCGATGGTGACCACGGCGAAATCCTCGCCGCCCATCTCCTTCTGCAGGCGGTTGAGCGTCGGCATCTCCTCGCGGCACGGCCCGCACCAGACCGCCCAGAAATTGACCAGCAGCACCTTGCCGCCATCGTCGGAGAGGTGCCGCTCGGCCCCGTCTTCGCCGGTGAATGCGGCGTCATAGGGCCCGCGCGGGGTGTCGAGGACCACCAGCTTGCGCATCTCGCCCTCGCGCGCGGCGCGCAGCGCGTCCGGGTCGGGCGCGGCGGCGGCCAGCACGGCATTTGCAGCCAGGGCAATGCAGGCATAGAAGAGGCCGGCTGAAAGCAGGGTCGCTCGTTTCAGCATTTCGTCAGTTCCTCTAGCGTCGGACCGGAGCATGACACAGGACAGCACGTCGAACCGGATGTGGGGCGGGCGCTTTGCCGAAGGCCCCGATGCAGTCATGGAGGCGATCAACGCCTCGGTGGATTTCGACCGGCGCCTGGCCCGGCAGGACATCGAGGGATCGCTCGCCCATGCCGAGATGCTGGGCAGGACCGGCATCATCTCTGATAGCGATGCGGCGGCGATCCGGAAAGGTCTCCTCACGGTGTTGTCAGAGATCGAGGCCGGCACGTTCCGGTTCTCGCGGGCGCTGGAGGACATTCACATGAATGTGGAAAACCGGCTGGCCGAGCTGATCGGACCCGTCGCCGGACGCTTGCACACCGCGCGCTCGCGCAACGATCAGGTGGCGACCGATTTCCGGCTGTGGGTGCGCGGGCAATGCGATGCGGTGCATGAGGCGCTGGGCGCGCTGATGCGGGCCTTTCTCGGCCAGGCCGAGGTGGGGGCCGATCTGGTCATGCCGGGCTTTACCCATCTGCAAACCGCCCAGCCCGTCACCTGGGGCCATCACATGCTGGCCTATGTCGAGATGCTGGCGCGCGATCGCGGCCGCTTCGCCGATGCGCGGGCGCGGATGAACGAATGCCCGCTCGGCGCTGCGGCGCTGGCCGGCACCTCCTTTCCCATCGACCGGGAGATGACCGCGCAGGCGCTGGGCTTCGACCGGCCGATGGCCAATTCGATCGACGCGGTCTCGGCGCGCGATTTCGCGCTGGAATTCCTGTCGGCCGCGGCGATCTGCGCGGGCCATCTCAGCCGGCTGGCCGAGGAGCTGGTGATCTGGTCCTCCGCCCCCTTCGGCTTCGTGCAGCTGTCGGACCGCTTCACCACCGGCTCCTCGATCATGCCGCAGAAGCGCAACCCGGACGCGGCCGAGCTGGTCCGCGCCAAGACCGGGCGCATCGGCGGGGCGCTGATCGGGCTGATGACCGTGATCAAGGGCCTGCCGCTGGCCTATTCCAAGGACATGCAGGAGGACAAGGAGCCGGTCTTCGATGCCGCCGACAGCCTGATGCTGGCGCTGGCGGCGATGACCGGCATGGTCGCGGACATGAAGCCGGTGCCCGAGCGGCTGCGGGCGGAGGCGGGCCGCGGCTATTCGACGGCCACCGATCTGGCCGACTGGCTGGTGCGGGTCGCCGGCCTGCCGTTCCGCGAGGCCCATCACGTCACCGGCGCACTGGTCCGCAAGGCCGAAGAGAAGGGTTGCGACCTGGCCGAATTGAGCCTTGCGGAGATGCAGGAGGTGCATGCGGCAATACAACCGGAGGTTATATCAATTTTAGGTATAGACAACTCAGTGGCGAGTCGTGCTAGTTACGGTGGCACGGCGCCGAATCGGGTTCGCAGCCAGATCCGGCGCTGGAAGGAGGAGCTGGGATGATGCGGGTTGCCGCATGGGTCGTGCTCACCCTGGCCATCGGGCTCGCCGGATGCGGGCGCAAGGGCGATCCGGAGCCGCCGAAGGCCGATGATGCGGTGAAGACGCAGGACGATACCCGGTACGCGACTGCAAACTGAGCCAAGGAGATACGGAACATGACGGGCTCTGCGATCAGGCATTCAATCGCTGGTTTGGTCGTGACAATCGCTCTGATCGGTATGGCGATCACGGTCTATCAGCCGCATCGCGTGCGTGCTGACGAACCCAAGGGCGCGGTGCTGCTGACCGTGGCGGGGGATGTAAGCAAGCCCAATCGTGGACCATTCGACCCGGAGACCGACAAGTTCTTCGGCCACAATGATCTGGACTTCAAGGCGGCAACCGGATTCGATCTGGAAACGCTGGCCCGTCTCGATCCGGTCAGGATCACTGCCGATTTTCCCAAGGACGGGCCGGTTCACACCTTCGAGGGGCCGAGCCTTGCCGCCGTTCTGGAAGCGGCCGGCGCCAAGGGCGAGATCGCCCGCCTGGTTGCACTTGACGGTTATGCCATCGAGGTCCCGGTCAAGGACCTGCTGCGCAAGGGCGCGGTGCTGGCGATGAAGCGCGACGGCCAGCCGCTGGGCATCGGCGATTTCGGACCGCTGCAGCTCGTCTTCCCGCGCGCCGACCGCGAGGATCTGGCCGAGATGAACGACGACAACTGGATCTGGTCGGTCTTTCTCATCGATGTGAAATAGAGGCGACTGCGAGGGCGCCCGGATCGGGGCGCACACCGCCGGCGGGACGCGCTTGATCTGCGGATCGGGCGCGTCTAGTGACGGGCGTCATCCTAGCCGGGAGCGCCCGATGTCCCTGTCCCCGATCCGCCATCCGGTCCTGTCCCTGCGGCAGCGGCGCTGATGGACCATTTCCTTTACCGCGATGGCGTGCTGCATGCCGAGAACGTGGCGCTGCCCGAGATCGCTGCCGCGGTCGGCACGCCATGCTATGTCTATTCCACCGAGACGCTGATCCGGCACTACCGGCTGTTCACGGCGGCGCTCGACGGGCTCGATCACCTCGTCTGCTATGCGATGAAGGCCAATTCCAACCTCGCTGTGCTCAGGCTGCTGGCGCGCGAGGGTGCCGGGATGGACACGGTCTCGGGCGGCGAGATCGCGCGCGCGGTGCGCGTCGGCGTGCCGGCGCAGCGCATCGTCTTCTCCGGCGTCGGCAAGACCGAAGCCGAGATGCGCATGGCGCTTGAGCTCGGCATCGGCCAGTTCAATGTCGAGAGCGAGCCCGAGCTGCGGCTCCTGTCGCAGATCGCCGCCGCCATGGGGCGGACCGCGCCGGTGGCGCTGCGGGTCAATCCGGATGTCGATGCGCTGACCCACGCCAAGATCGCCACCGGCAAGGCGGAGAACAAGTTCGGCATCCCGATCGCGAACGCCCCTTCCGTCTATGCCGAGGCCGCAGGCCTGCCGGGGATCGAGGTGATCGGGGTCGACATGCATATCGGCTCGCAGCTCACCGATCTCGCCCCCTTCCGCAACGCCTTCGCCAAGCTGGCCGATCTGACCCGTCAGCTCCGCGCCGAGGGCCACGCCATCCGCCGGCTCGATCTCGGCGGCGGGCTCGGCATCCCCTATGCGCGCTCCAACGAACCGCCGCCGCTGCCGGCCGATTACGGCGCGCTGGTGCGCGCGATGCTGGGGGATCTGGGCTGCGAGATCGTCATCGAGCCCGGGCGGCTGATCGTCGGCAATGCCGGCATCCTGCTTTCGCGCGTGCTCTATCTCAAGCAGGGTGCCGATCGCCGCTTTCTGGTGCTCGATGCGGCGATGAACGATCTCGTCCGCCCGGCGATGTATGATGCATATCACGAGATCGTGCCGGTCGATGAACCGGATCCGGCTGCGGAAACCGGGCCGGTGGATGTCGTCGGTCCCGTCTGCGAGACCGGCGATACCTTCGCCCGCGCCCGCCCGCTGCCGCGCCTCGCGCCCGGCGCGCTGGTTGCCTTTCGCACCGCCGGCGCCTATGCTGCGGTCATGGCGTCGGAGTACAATTCCCGGCCGCTGGTGCCGGAAGTTCTGGTAAGGGGCGATCACTTTGACGTGGTCCGGCGC
>RFIR01000106.1 GCA_003695135.1 Alphaproteobacteria bacterium
AGCTGGCGCGCGGCGCGCTACCGCGCGGTGGCGGTGATCGGCATGTCGGGCGTGGGCAAGACCCGCATCGCCCAGATCCTGCGCGACAGCGGCGCGTGGTTCCACTACTCGGTCGATTACCGCATCGGCACCCGCTATCTGGGCGAGGCGATCACAGACGATTTCCGGCGCGAGGCGATGAAGGTGCCGGTGCTGCGCGAGATGCTGCGCTCCGATTCCATCTCGATCCGCTCGAAGCTCTCCTTTCACAATCTCGCCCCGCTCTCCCACTGGCTGGGCAAGCCCGGCGATCCCGAACGCGGCGGCATCGCGTTCGAGGAATACATCCGCCGCCAGAAACTGCATCGCGAAGCCGAAACGGCGGCCATGCTCGACACGCGCGCCTTCATCGAGCGGGCGCGCGAGCTCTACGACTACCCGCATTTCATCTGCGACACCTCCGGCTCGATCTGCGAGATCGTCGACCCGGCCGACCGCAACGATCCGATACTCTCGGCGATCTCGCGGGCCATGCTGATCGTGCTGATCCGCGGCACCGAAGCCCATGAGGACGCGCTGAAGGCCCGATTCGATCGCGCCCCCAAGCCGATGTATTACCGCGAGGATTTCCTGCGCACCCGCTGGGCGCGCTATCTGGAGGCGCGCGGCTGCCGCGAATCGCAGGTCGATCCGGATGATTTCATCCGCTGGGGCTTCGGCGAGCTGCTCGCCCATCGCCGCCCGCTCTATCAGGCCATCGCCGACAACTGGGGGGTGACGGTGGAGGCCGACGAGATCGCCGCCATCACCACCGAGGATGAATTCTGCGACCTCGTCGCCCGCGCGCTCGACCGCCGCGCGGCGGCCTGAGGCCGCGAAGGGGTCGCGCCTGCGCGATTGCAATCGCCTCAGCCCGGCCCTATCTCCTTAGGCCGCAACCATATCGGAACCCCGCCAGATGCCCATCAAGATCCCCGAGAACCTGCCCGCCTACGAGGTGCTGCGCAAGGAGGGGGTGATGGTGATGGACGAGGCCACGGCGCTGCGCCAGGACATCCGGCCGCTGCAGATCGGGCTTCTCAACCTGATGCCCAGGAAGGTGCAGACCGAGATCCAGTTCGCCCGTCTGATCGGCGCCACGCCGCTGCAGATCGAGCTGACGCTGATCCGCATGACCGACCACCGGCCCAAGAATACCGCGCCTGAGCACATGGAGGCGTTCTACCGCCCGTTCCGCGAGGTGCGGGGGCGGAAATTCGACGGGCTGATCATCACCGGCGCGCCCATCGAGCTCCTGCCCTTCGAGGAGGTGCGCTACTGGGACGAGCTCTGCGAGGTCTTCGACTGGACCCGGACCCATGTGCATCGCAGCTTCGGCGTGTGCTGGGGGGCGCAGGCGATGCTGCACCATTTCTACGGCGTGCCCAAGCACGAGCTGCCCGCAAAGGCCTTCGGCTGCTTCCGCCACAAGGTGCTGCAGCCGGCCTCGCCCTATCTGCGCGGCTTTTCCGACAGCTTCGTGGTTCCCGTCAGCCGCTGGACCGAGACCCGCGAGGCGGATCTGCCGCAGGGCGTCAACGTTCTGGTCAGCTCGCGCCATACCGGGCTGTGCCTGGTCGAGGATCCCGCCCATCGCGCGCTCTACATGTTCAACCATCTCGAATATGACAGCCTGACGCTGAAGGAGGAATACGATCGCGACGTCGCCTCCGGCGCGCCGATCCGCATCCCCATCGACTATTTCCCCGAGGACGATCCCGACCAGACGCCGCGCAACCGCTGGCGCAGCCACGCGCATCTGCTCTATGGCAACTGGATCAACGAGATCTACCAGACCACGCCCTTCGAGATCGACCGCATCGGCCAGGACTGACCGGCACGCTTGCGCTTTGCCCGGCGCCGGTCCAGATTCGGCAGCGGGAGGTTCGCATGAAGGATTTCGAGACGCCCTTCGACGGCGCGGTCACCAGATTCCTGCAGGAAGGGGCGCCGGAGCATATCCGCAAGGCCGTCGAGCGGGCCGGCGGCCGGAAGGTGCTCGCCCCGTCCTACCCCTACCGCAAGGAGATGGCGCGCAAGGAGTACGAGGCGGCCTTCGAGGCGCTGCAGATCGAGCTTGCGCGCATGCAGTACTGGGTGCAGGAGACCGGAGCCCGGGTGGTCGTGGTCTTCGAGGGGCGTGACGCGGCCGGCAAGGGCGGCACCATCAAGCGCTTCACCCAGAACCTCAACCCCCGCGTCGCTCGCGTGGTCGCCCTGCCCAAACCCTCCGATACCGAACGCGGCCAGTGGTATTTCCAGCGTTATGTCGAGCATCTGCCGAGCACCGGCGAGATCGCCTTCTTCGACCGTTCCTGGTACAATCGGGCGGTGGTCGAGCATGTGTTCGGCTTCTGCACCCCGCAGGAGCGGGAACGCTTCTTCATCATGGTGCCCGAATACGAACGGCTTCTGGTCACCGAGGGCATCCATTTCTTCAAGATATGGCTCACCGTCGGCCGCGCCGAGCAGCTCCGGCGCTTTCTCGAGCGCGAGGCCGACCCGCTCAAGCACTGGAAGCTTTCACGCATCGACATCGAGGGGCTGAGCAGGTGGGAGGCCTATTCGGAGGCCATCGCGGAGATGTTCGCCCGCACCCACCTGCCGCATGCGCCCTGGACGGTGATCCGCGCCGACGACAAGCGGCGCGCACGCCTCAATGCCATGCGGCATGTGCTGGGCGGGCTGCCCTATCACGGCAAGGACGTCGCTGCGCTGGGCGAAATCGACCCGCTGATCTGCGGCGGGCCCGAAATCATGCCCGACGAGAATGTCTGACCCGGTTGCGGGAAGGGCGTCCTGCCGATGAGCGGCGAGGGCAAGACCCGCCGGCGCGGCTACCATCACGGCAATCTGCGCCAGGCGCTGGTCGAGGCGACGCTGGAAATGATCCGCGAACGCGGACCGCTGGGCTTCACCCTGGCCGAGGCGGCGCGCGAGGCCGGCGTCAGCGCCGCCGCGCCCTACCGCCATTTCAGCGGGCGCGAGGAGCTGATCTCGGAGGTCGCACGTCAGGGTTTCGAGCTGTTCGCCGAGCGGCTGGAGAAGGCCTGGGAAAGCGCCGGCACGCCGCTGAAGGCCTTCGAGGCGGTGGGCCGCGCCTATCTGGATTTCGCCCGCACCAACCCGGGCCATTACATCGCCATGTTCGAAAGCGGGGTCTCGGTGGCCGGCAATGCCGGGCTCAACGATGCCGCGGCCCGGGCCATGGGGGTGCTGACCCGCGCGGCCGAGGCGCTGTTTGCCCATCTGCCCCCCGATCGCCGCCCGCCGGCGACCATGGTCAGCCACCACATCTGGGCGCTGAGCCACGGGGTGGTGGAGCTGTTCGCCCGCGGCGCCCCCGGGCGTCGCGCCCCCTTCTCGGCCGAGGATCTGCTGGAATCGGGCACCGCGATCTATCTGCGCGGGCTGGGGCTGATCCCGCATGACGACTGATCGGCGCCGGGTTGGCGAATTTTTCGGCCGAACCCCCTTGCGTCCGGCCGCCGGACGGGCCAAATATGTTAATGTGAATAACATTCACATCACAACAAAGAGGACCCCATGATCGACCGCATAGCAGACTGGCTGAAATCCGCCGAAGCGTGGCTCGACGCCCGGGGCAAACCGGCCTGGATTGCCGCCATGGTAATCGGTTTCGTGTTTGTCTGGCCGATCGGTCTCGCCATTCTCCTCTACATGATCTGGAGCAACCGCATGTCCTGCAAGTCGCGCTGGAGAAGCCGCCACGCCCGCTTCGCCCCCACCGGCAACGCCGCCTTCGACGAATATCGCGCCGAGACGCTGCGCCGGCTGGAGGAGGAGCAGACCGCCTTTACCGCCTTCCTCGACCGCCTGCGCAAGGCCAAGGACAAGGCGGAGTTCGAGCAGTTCATGGCCGAGCGCCGCACGGCGCCGGGCGGCAATGGCGATGCGGTCGCCTGAGGCCGGTATCCGCACGCCCTGACACCCAGACCGCCCTGCCGGCAGCCGGCAGGGCAGACCCTGAAGAGACATGCCGATGCACCCCACCGCACCCTTCGCCGCCCGCCAGGTCGACGGCCTGCCCGATCCCGAACGCGACGCCCAGTTCTATGACGGCGTGCCGATGCGGCGGTTCATCGCCTGGCTGTTCGATCTGGTGTTCGTCGGGCTGATCACGCTTGGCGTGCTGGTCGCCTTCACCCTGCCCAGCCTGGGGCTGGTCTTCCTCGCCAGCTTTCTGATCTGGGCGGCGGTCGACTTCATCTACCGCGCGGCCACGCTCGCGCGCGCCTCGGCCACGCCGGGCATGCGCATCATGGGGATCGAGCTGCGGGCCGGCGATGGCGGACGGCTCGACGCCACAACCGCGATCCTGCACACGCTGCTCTACTATCTCTGCTTCGGCTTCGTGCTGGTGCAGATCGTCAACATCGCCCTGATGCTCGCCAGCGCCCAGGGCCGCAGCCTGCCCGATCTCGCGCTCGGCACCGCGATGATCAACCGGCCGATCTGAAACAAATTAATCGAGTTTTCCGAATCCGGTTGGCTCGGCCGCGGGCTCTCTGTTAGGGTTCTGGCAAGGATGTGCTCTAGCTTCGGGTCAGCATGCGCCACACTGGTACGCTCACACCGCAATTCTTCGTCACCGCACCCCAGGCCTGCCCGTATCTGCCGGGCCGGCAGGAGCGGAAGCTGTTCACCGCGCTGCACGGGCAGAACGCGACCGCGCTGAACGACAACCTGTCCCAGAAGGGGTTCCGCCGCAGCCAGAACGTGCTCTACCGCCCGACCTGCTCGGAATGCTCCGCCTGCCTGTCGCTACGGCTGCCGGTGGCCGATTTCCGCCCGCGCAGGAGCCAGCAGCGCACGCTGAAGCGCAACGCCGACATCTCGCGCCGCATCCTCGCCGCCTGGGCAACCGAGGAGCAGTACGGGCTGTTTCGCGACTATCTCGACGCGCGCCACGCCGATGGCGGCATGGCGGAGATGGACGAGATCGAGTTTTCCGCCATGATCGAGGAGACCCCGGTGCGCAGCCGGGTGATCGAGTACCGCACCCCGGCCGAGGACGGCAACCGGCTGATCGCCGCCTGCCTGACCGACATCCTCTCCGACGGGCTGAGCATGGTCTATTCCTTCTTCGATCCGACGGTCCGCGGCCGCAGCCTCGGCGCGTTCATGATCCTCGATCATCTGCGCATCGCCGCCGAGGCGGAGCTTCCTTTCGTCTATCTCGGCTACTGGGTGCCGGGCAGCCCCAAGATGTCCTACAAGGCGCAGTTCCGCCCCTTCGAGATCTATCAGGGCGGGTTGTGGCGGCGGATCGGCGATCCGGCCGATGTCGATATCGACACCGATGCCGCCGACCCGCAGCCGATCCTCGATCAGGTGGCCGAGATCACCACCGGGGCGGTCTGACCCCCGCCCCGTCCGGCTGCCGATGCCCCGGGTGCCGGAGCGCCAAAGCGCGCGGGCGGGGACCGGCGCTCATCGTAGGGTGCGCATTCATTGCGCACCTTTCCGTGCGGCCCGGCGCCCTGACAAGGGTGCGCCATGAATGCGCACCCTACGGGGTCGACGCGATCCCGCCGGGGCGATGCGCAGCCGCGCCCGAACCGCCGCGCCCGGATATTCGAGAATCGCAAAAAGCACGGGACCCCGCCCGGGCACCTCGCGCGCGCCCCGCGCCGGGCGGCGCTGTCAGGGACCGCGCAGCGGCGGCGCAGCCGCCTGCCCTTGACAGCGCTGCCGGGCACACCACCATGGAAAACGGGATTGGGGAAGCCGCAGCGCGTCCTCAAGCCCTTCCCGGCAAGCCCGCCAGACCCTGACACCAGCACAACCGCCAGACAGCCGGGCACATCCCCAGACACCTTCCCCC
>RFIR01000107.1 GCA_003695135.1 Alphaproteobacteria bacterium
CTTCTTGACCACGAAGGACCGGATGGTGCCGAGAAGCGGGCCGAACCGTGCCACGGCGTCCTCTGCCTCGGCTGCCGTGCGATAGGGGATGAGCAGCGCGCCGACAATGCGCGCGCCGTCCCGCCACTGGGCGATGGCGTGGTTGGAGAAGGCAGGCAGCGGCGGCGACTGCAGACCGGGGCTTTCGGATGCAAACTTCCTGATCAGCGCGTCGATTTCCGCAAGCGACATCTTCGCGTCGGCACGGAGCCGGGCCAGAATATCCTCGCGGTCGGGCTGCGCACCCAGCAGCGTCATTTGAACCGGGCTGCCCCAGTCACGCCTGGCCGCCATGACCTCGAGCATGGCGGCAACGGAAGGGTCATCGACCAGAGGGGTCCTTGCCCCGATCGCCCGCATCATCGCCGGCCAGCCATGGGTGACCCAGAGCGCATCGCCGATGATCGCGATCCGCGTCGACTGACCCGCGCTGCCGGAAAACACGTCCTCTGCCGCGTGATCGCGATCGGTCTGAAAATCCCTGCCGCGGCTCCATACGGTGACGCCCGGCTTCACGCTGCGCCGGATGCGCTTGCGTCCGATCACCTCGGTGTAATAGCCACGCCTCCACAGCGCGTCCGCGATGCGGTAGCTCCGCGTGAGATCCCCGCCGCCCAGCATGACGGAAAAGGCATCCGGTCCGGCATCGGTCCGTCCCTTCCAGCCGGCCATCGCCTCGATGGCGGTCAGCGGAAACCCCATCTGCGTCTCGAATTCGGGCGACAGCATCGGGATCAGCCCGAGATCGGCGGCCCCCGGCATGCGAAGGACAAAGAAGGCGGTCGACCGGAGGTCCTGCTCGGACAAATCCGGCCAGATGCGCGTGTTTTCCCGCCGGATGGCGGCAAGATCGGCAAGATGCACCGGGCCGTCGAACCCTGCAGGTATTGCGTCGGCCAGACCGTGAAGCGGCGTCTGGGCGTCCGCGGTGGTCGCGGAAAGGGCGAGGGCGAGAAGGAGCGCGCATCCGGCGAGCCTCATGGCATGATCCTCCGGCGATCGGTCCATGGCAGATCGCTGCCATTCTGCCCCATCGCGACACGCAGGCATAGTGGCGGATGGAAAGTGCCGGATGGACCGAGGCGGCCCGGGCATTTCCGGGCGCGTCGCGAACGGACGGCGGCACACACACAGAAAGGCTTTGATCTTCCCGGCCGGCTCGTGGGAAAGATGAGCGCACCGGCTTCGCGCCGGGTGCGCATCCGCTTGAGGCCCGACCCATGACCCAGCCCGTATTCGACGGCCACAACGATCTCCTTCTGCATCTGTGGCGCGCGGGCGACCGGGACGGGCGGGCCTTCTTCGACGGCCGGCAGGACGGGCATATCGACCTTGCCCGGGCCCGTGCCGGCGGCTTTGCCGGCGGTCTGTTCGCGGTGTTCGTGCCGGGGATGACGCGGGCGGGCGCGCTCGATGCACTGATGAACAGCGGTGCGAACGGCGACCCGCCGGACATGCCGACCGCCGCCACCGATCAGGCCCGGATACAGACGCTGGAGATCGCCTCGATCCTGATCCGCATGACCCGGGCGCGGCCCGATGCCATCCGGCTGTGCCGGGGCGCGGGCGAGATCGAGGCGGCCCGCGCCGCAGGCGCCATCGCCGCGGTGTTCCACATCGAGGGGGCCGAGGGCATCGGCCCCGATCTCGACGAGCTCCACGTCCTGCACGCAGCCGGGCTGCGTTCGCTGGGCCCGGTGTGGTCGCGGCCCAACATCTTCGGCCACGGCGTGCCGTTCCGCTTTCCCGCCTCGCCCGATATCGGGCCGGGGCTCAGCGACGCCGGCAGGCGGCTGGTGCGGGAATGCGATGCGCTGGGCATCCTCGTCGATCTGTCGCATCTGAACGAGGCGGGGTTCTGGGAGGTGGCCAGGCTCTCGCAGGCGCCGCTGGTGGCCAGCCACTCCAACGCCCACGCGCTCTGCCCGGCCAGCCGCAACCTGACCGACGACCAGCTTGCCGCCATTGCCGAGCGCCAGGGTCTGGTGGGGCTGAACTATGCCGTGACCTTCCTGCGCGAGGACGGCAAGCGGATCGCCGACACGCCGCTGACGCTGCTGGTGCGCCATCTCGACTATCTGCTGGAGCGGCTCGGGCCGAAGGGCGTGGCGCTGGGCTCGGATTTCGACGGCGCGCCGATCCCGCGCGAGCTGGGCGACGTCGCCGGGCTGCCGGCGCTGGTCGGTGCCATGCGCCAGGCCGGCTATGACGATGAATTGATCGACCGTATCTGCTGGCGCAACTGGATCGAGCTGATCGGACGTATCAACCCCTGACGGTGCTGGAGCATGTCGTGCCCCATGGGTCCCACCCGCCCGGGAGCGAAGCGATCCGGGCATGCGCCCGCCCGCCCACAGGCGGGCGCATTCGCGCCCACCCGGGCGGCCACATGCCCCAGCGTTGACGCCAATGGTGAAGCGAATTGAATGCAACATGCTCTCGCTGACCGGGGAGAGGCCCAAATGCACAGCCGCCGCACATTCTGTCTCGCCACCCTCGCCTGCCTGCTGCCGCTGCCGGGGGCGGCCCAGCAGGCCGAACTCGCCCGCATCTCGGCCTATCTCAACGGCATCACCACCCTGACCGGGCGCTTCCGCCAGACCAACCCCGACAACACGGTCAGCGAGGGCCGCTTCTACATCTCGCGGCCCGGGCTTCTGCGCTTCGAATACGAGGTGCCGCAGAAGGTGGTGGTGATTGCCGACGGGGTGTGGGTGGCGGTGATCGACCCTGCCTCCAACCAGCCCGCCAACCGATATCCGCTGTCGGAAACCCCGCTCGACATCCTGCTGCGCGACCGGGTGGATCTGACCCGCGAGGGCGCGATCCGCGAGGTGGCGCGGATGGGTGACCGCATCCGGGTGACCGCGCGCGATCCCGATGCGCCCGAGAACGGCACGCTGAGCATGATCTTTACCCAGGCACCGATCGAGTTGCGCGAATGGATCGTCATCGATGGCGCGGGCGAGCGCACGCGGGTGGAACTCAGCGACATCCGGCGCGGGGTGGCGCTGGAACGTGCACTTTTCAGCATCGAGGCGGCAGAGCTCGTGGAGCGGGGGCCCGAGCGCTGAGTACCGGCGGGGGTATGGCTGCCACCAAGCGGCAGTTGCGGGCGGGAACGTGCTGCGAGCATGTCGCGCCCGCTCGGCTTCGCCCGCACCCTGCCTTTCCGTTTCAATTGCCGGCGGCGATCGGCTAGGTTCGCTGCAACCCGGCAGGGCGGGACAGGGAGCATTGCATGCAGACCGCGTGGGAAAGGTACTTCTCCGAAGAGGCCCGGAACTTCGATCTCGCCAACCTCACCAGCCAGCGGCTGAGCGACCTGATCGACGAGGCCGCGCAACGCTTCGGCCCGCGCCCGGCCCTGACCACCATCCTGCCCAACGGCGCCGAGACCACGCTCAGCTATGCCGAACTGCACCGGCTGGCGACCCATTTCGCCGCCTATCTGCGCGAGGTGGTGGGGCTGAAGGCAGGCGAGACGGTGGCGCTGATGACGCCCAACTGCATCGGCTTCGGGGTGGTGTCGCTGGGCATCGCCAAGGCGGGCTGCATCGGCACCAATGTCAACCCGCTCTACACCGCGCCCGAGCTGGAACACCAACTCACCGACAGCGGGGCGCAGGTGCTGGTCATCGCCGATCTCTTCGGCGACAAGGCCGATCGGGTCGCGCGCGAGGTCGGCCTGCGGCAGGTGGTGACCCTGTCGCTGGTCGATTTCTTCCCGCCGCTGAAGAAGGCGGTCATGGGATTCGTGCTCCGCCGCGTGCGCAAGGTGATCCCGGCGATGGCCACGCCGCATGTGAGCCTGGCGCAGGCGCTCGCCATGGGGCGGCGCGCGGCGCAGAGGGCAGATGTCGCCGCCTATGTCGCCGGGGTACAGCCCACCGACACCGCGCTCTACCAGTACACCAGCGGCACCACCGGGCGCAGCAAGGGCGCCGAGCTCAGCCATCTGGGCATCATCGGCAATGCCTATCAGGCGCATCTGATGACCGAATCCCTGATTGCGGAGGATGGCGAGACCACGCTGATCGCGCTGCCGCTCTATCACATCACCGCATTCTCGCTGATCTTCATCGCCGGGCTGCGCACCGGCGGGCACGGCATTCTGGTCCCCAGCCCGCGCCCGCCCTCGAACCTGAAGGCGGCGCTGGAAAAGCACCGCATCACCTGGTTCACCGGCATCAACACGCTGTTTGCCGCGCTGATGGCCGAGCCGTGGTTCGACCGCAGATATTTCGAGCATCTCCGCTTCTGCGGCTCGGGCGGGGCGGCGCAGCAGACCGGCGTGGCGCGCAACTGGCAGGAGCGGACCGGGGTCGAGATCTCCCAGGGCTACGGCATGACCGAAATCTCCGGGGTCCTGACCCTCAACCCGCCCGGGGACAACCGTCTGGGCAAGGTCGGCATTCCGGTGCCGGGGGCGGAGGTGAAAATCGTCGACGATGCCGGCAACGCGCTGCCGTCCGGCACGCCGGGCGAGGTGATCGCGCGCAGCCCCACCCTGATGAAAGGCTATCTCAACCGGCCCGAGGCGACGGCCGAGACTCTGCGCGACGGCTGGCTTCATTCGGGCGATATCGGGGTGATGGACGAGGACGGCTTTCTCGAGATCGTCGATCGCAAGAAGGACATGATCCTGGTCTCGGGCTTCAACGTCTCGCCGGGCGAGATCGAGGACGTGATCTCCACCGTGCCGGGCGTGGTGCAGGTCGGGGTGATCGGGGTGCCGGACGAGAAATCGGGCGAGGTTCCGGCCGCCTTCGTGGTGCGCAAGGATGACGGTTTGAGCGAGGAGGCCATCATCGCCGCCTGCCGTCAGAGCCTGACCAACTACAAGATCCCGCGCCGCATCGAATTCGTCGATGAGGTGCCGATCACCCTGTCGGGCAAGGTGCTGCGTCGCGAGCTGCGCGCGCGCCATCTGGGCTGATACAGCCAACCGCCCGGATTTTGATCATGCTTGCGCATGAGCTGCCCTGGCCGGTTCCGTCGTCATGGTCTTGCGGTCAGCGCGCGCGATGGCCTGAGCTGTGCCCGGTCGGGAGTGCCGGCATCACCCGCGGGAACAGGCGGGCCCGAGCCAAGGCGATGCGGAGACGAACCAGATGCGCGGCCGACCGGCTCTTTGCCGGGATGTGGCGGAATCACGATCGAGCCGCCATGCCACAGGCTGCCACATGTCGCTGCCCGAAGCGGCGAGCCTGGATGTTTGAGAACAGGAGAAGCACAGCACCGCTGCTCCGAGCCGCGCGCCCGGCACCGCTGTCAAGGGCCGCGCAGCGGCGGCGCAGCCGCCTGCCCTTGACGGCGGTGCAGGCGCGCCATGATGGATGGGGGGCTTGAGGAAGCCGCAGTGTTTCCTCAGGCCCTTCCCGGCAGAATCCCCTTCCCTTCCACCGGCGCCGGCGCCGGGCCGCCGGGTACGCACGCGCCACCTGTCCCCCGGGCCCGTGGCACAGCCGCGGGCAGGGCCCGGGCCGGAGCGGCCCGAAAGGGCCGCGCGATAACGTACAGAGTCTTTCGCACATTTGACGGTGACGACGGCTCCTTCCAGATTTGCTGAGAGGCGCAGAGAATGGACGAGAATGGGACGCAGAAGCCGATGGGGCAGGTTA
>RFIR01000108.1 GCA_003695135.1 Alphaproteobacteria bacterium
TCGGCGAAATGGAACACCAATCGAACATTCGCCACCGCGCGCGAAAGTCGTTAGAAATGCGAGATCAGCCACGGCGGAAACCCGCCCGCATCGCAGAGCCGTCGTTCGCATCCATCAACCTCAGCGACGGCACTGCGGCATGACCCGGACCTGGGAAGTCACAGCCCGAACGGCAACGTGGTTCCGTGCTACCGCCTTCTCACTCGGCTAAGCCAGCGCGCGGGCAATCTCGCGCAGGTGGACGTGGCCGGTGCCGCAGCAGCCGCCGAAGATGTCCATATGCGGATAGCGCGCCCGCAGGTCGCCCAGTTGCCGACCAAGTTCCAGCGGATCGCCGTCTTCGATATGGCCCAGTTTGCACAATGCGATTTTCTCCATCTTGGACGCATTGGGTCGCACGCCGCGCAAGCGGTTTATCCAGTTGCCCTCGGTCAATGCCGGCTCGTACTCCAGCGGGTGCGAGCAGTTGAGCAGGTAATAATCCGGTGCGGCGTCCCCGGCCTGGCGGTCAATCTCGGGGATGGCTTCTGCCAGGGTCGGCCCGGAGCGTAGCCGATGAGAGCTGTCCAGCGTCAGCGAAACGGTCAGCGGAACGCCTGTCCTCGCTGCAGCGCGGGATACGCCGACAGCCTCGGGGATGTTGTTGAAGGTTGCCGCCCAGGCGAAATCCACGTTTGCGGCTTTCAGCGTTTCCAGCTGCACCGAATGATAGTCTTCAGCGCTTTCGGCGGTAATTTCGGTGTTCAACCCATAGGCATCGCCACGCGGCCCGATGCAGCCGCCAATCAGAAGTTGCGGGATCTGGCCAGCATAGGGCTTTGCGATTTCACGCAGGAACTCGATGCTGGCGATATTGGCCTCGGCCAGACCAGCAGGCGAATAGCCCAGCTTTGCCCCCCAATCAGGGCTGGCGCGGTAATCCAGCCCGGTCAGCATGAACGACAGGCCAAATTCGGCGGCGACGTCCAGCATATCCGTCATGATTTGCCGCATGGCCACCACAGCCTTGGGGTTTTCCAGCAGCGGGAACATGGCGAACTCGGGCAGTTCGAAACCGTGGCGATACATGATTTCGGTTTCGGTGCCTCCTTCGGTCAGGAAAATTGCGCCGGTGTCGGTGGCCGGGGTCGGGTTCGTGCGGGTCATGCCTCACGCCTCCGGCTTGATGTTCTGGTTGAAGCGGAAGCGGTTCTGCGGGTCGTATTTCGTCTTGATTTCGACCAGCCGCTGATAGTTTGCCCCGAAGGTCGCGCGGGTCAGCGCATCATTGTCTTCGCCATGGCCGGGAAAATTGAGATAAGCCCGGCCTTCGTGCCCGAAGCGTGCGGCACTTTCCCAGCCATCGCGCGACCAGGCAATGTTTGCAGCGTCGTCTGCTGCATCCGGCCAGACGCCATCGAGCGAATACATCCATCCGAAAGAGCGGTCGCCAAAGGCGGTGGCATCTGCGGGCACTTGTGCCGTGGCCCCGCCGAAGTTCCAGAGCGATGAAAGCGAGTTTTCCGACGGTGCGGCCTCGGCATTGGCCATGGCAAGGTCAATCATCTCGTCGGAAAGATCTGTCAGATAGCGTGCCTTCCAATAGCAACGGAACTCACCGGCGGGCATCAGCGTGTCAAACAGCGTCTGAACCTCGCAATAGCTCATCCGGCCCGAAAAATCGGTGACCATGTTACCCAGCTCTCGCAGGGGCTGCATCAGTACTTCGCCTTCGGCGGCGTCTCCGTTGTACACGCAGGCCAGAGTATAGACGCGCTTGCCCCGGCTTTCCTCGGGGAAGTCTTCGCCGCCCGCGGTGGAGAATTCGCATAGCGACCCGATCAGCCCGTCATGTTTCAGCATGAAATCCCGCCAGGCGCGGATCGGGCCGGGGCCGTCTTCCAATGCGTAGATCGGGGCGGCGAACATCACTTCGGGCCCGACCGGATGCAGGGAGAATTGGAACCGGGTCACCACACCGAAATTGCCGCCACCGCCCCTGAGCGCCCACAGCAACTCCGGGTTTTCATCGGCGCTGGTGTGTACAAGCGTGCCATCGGCCGTCACCACATCCGCCGCCACGAGGTTGTCAATCGACAGCCCGTGCCTGGCCCGCAGCCAGCCGATGCCGCCCGAGAGCGTCAACCCAGCCACGCCGGTATCCGAGATCAGACCACCGGGGGTGGCCAGCCCATGGGCCTGGGTGGCCTTGTCCACGTCACCCCAGAGCGCGCCGCCCTCTACCGAAGCGACGCGTCGTTCGGCATCAACGCTGACACCTCGCATATGGGCAAGGTCAACCATCAGCCCGCCATCGCAAACCGCATGGCCCGCAACGTTATGGCCGCCCGCGCGGATCGAAATTCCCAGATCACGGGCTGCGGCGTGGCGCACAGCGGCCATCACATCCTGCGCATTCCGACACCGCGCAATAAGCGCGGGCCGCCTGTCGATCATCGCATTCCAGACGCCGCGGGCTTCGTCATAGCCGTCTGCCCCTGCCGTCAGAAGCTCGCCTTCAAATCCGGCGATATGTGTTTCTGGGGTGCTCATGAGCAAATCCTTTCCTGCATGTTCGGAAAGGGTAACGCGTCGGTCCTGGCGCGCTCAGTGGCAATGTTGCCAGTTTTGCGGCATACTGGACAAGCGATTATGGCAGATTGGTCAGAACCGGGCCGTTTTAGACATGCGTGCCCTAAGGGAGAATCCAGAAAAATGGCAAAGAAGCCGCAGATCCTGTTGCTGGCCGCGCCCGAGACTTCGGCTTCGGTGCTCTATGGGCTTTACGATGTGTTGATGTCGGTGGGGGCCGTTTATCTGGATATGGTGGTCGGCAAACCCGGGAATGAGCTGCTGGACGTGAAGATAGTCACCGCCAGCGGAAAGCCGTTCCGTTGTATCGGGAATATCCCGGTGGAGCCGCACGCCGCCATCGGCGATGTCGAGACCCCCGATGCAGTGGTAGTCTGTGACATGTACACCACGATCTACGATGTGCCGCACGGGCGCTACCCGCGTGAGATTGCCTGGCTGAAGGCGATGCACGCGGGCGGAGCGCTGTTGTCATCGGTCTGCTCGGGATCGCTGCTCCTGGCCGAAGGGGGCTTGCTGGACGGCCATCGTGCCACGGCGCATTGGGCCTATCGTGACATGTTCCAGCGGCATTTCCCCAGGATTTCATTCCAGACGGAATCGGTGCTGTGCCTGGCGGCGGAGGATGACCGGATCGTCACCGCCGGGGGTGTCAGCGCCTGGCATGACCTGGTAGTCTATCTGATTGCACGCTTCTGTGGCTACCAGGTTGCGATTGAAACCGCCAAGGTTTTCCTGATCGGAGGGCATGCCGAGGGCCAGTCGCCCTATGCGGTGATGACCCGGCCCATGGAATCGAACGACGGCCCGATTACAGAGAGTCAGGAATGGATTGCCGAGCATTACGCCACCGCCAACCCGGTGGAGAAGATGGTGAAACGATCAGGCCTCAACCCGCGCACGTTTTCGCGCCGCTTCCGAACGGCTACAGGCTTTGCCCCGATCGAATACGTTCAGGCGCTGCGGGTTGAAGAGGCCAAGCAGATGCTGGAGATGGACCAGATCAGCATAGACGATGTGGGTGCCGCCATCGGTTATGACGATCCGGCGTCCTTTCGACGAGTCTTCAAGCGCGGCACTGGCATGACACCCGCGGCCTATCGCAAGAAGTTCCAACGAATTGCCCGGATCGCACAACCGGCGTGAAGCACGACATCGCAGATATTCATACTTCGCGCGGAAACACGCAATTCAGGCTCGTTGTTGCCGGTCGCGGCATCAACTACCAACAACTCCGACATGAGAAGTGAAGCGCCTGATCGCGCCATGACAAAGGAAACGGCGAAAGCATCCGCCCCAGCGTCACCTCCGGCCCCTGCTTCCCATCCAGGATCGCCTCCACGATGTCGGGGGCGAGCAGCGTCAGGCGCAGGACGCGTGTCATGTAGGACGGCGCAATGCCCTCGTGCTCGGCGAGTTCGTTGATGGTGGCGAACTCGCCCGATTCCAGCATGCGCTTCCA